>CAVFWQ010000013.1:0-26305 GCA_963626285.1 bacterium
ATGTACGCAACCGCCCCCATGATTGACTGCATCCACATCAGCACAGATGCCACCATTTCTTGGAGCAACGGCTACCCGAAGAATACCGAAATTACCAGTAAATAAAAATATCGATGAAAGCTGAAAAATCCGGCTTTCATCCCTCATGAGGACAGAAAAAAAGCGCGTCTCGACGTTTTGCCGATTCGCGCTTTTTAGGTATCGACGTACAATTCGTCAGTGCACGATAATGTGCCTTTTCGATGCCTCGCCTCAATTTATGATAGAGGTATCGGCAGTCTGGCAATTTTGACTATCGAAACTTATTGAGGCTTCCGGCCTTGAGCAGCTGTTTCTTGCAAAAATTTCGATGTACGGCATGTAAAATCTTGAACTCTGTGTTTCGAGAATTCTGCCAAATTCACTATTTATCGCGCTAACTCGTTTGCACAGTGCTGCCTGAATCATTCGTCCCGCTGCTGCGTCATCGTGTCCTTTACGACAAGCACCGAGCCTGCAATCATGACGGCCAGTGCAAGGAGGTACGTCCATGACAGCGCTTCCCGAAAAAACAGGAAGGACAGGAACGTGCCGATAAAGGGCGCAACGGCGTAATAGGCGCTTGTTTTTGCCGCGCCCAAGATGTTCTGCGCCCGCACATAAAGGAAAATGCTGAGGCCGTAGGCGACAAAGCCAAGCAGCATGGCAGCGGCGATATATTGAAAACGCGGCATGGCTTCACCCTTTAACTGGGCAATCATCAGCGAACCGAGCCCGGAAAAAATGCCCTTCAGCACCACGATCTCATAGGTACTTTTGGAGGCGATATTGCGGGTGCAGTTGTTTTCAAAGCCCCAGCAGACGGTCGCCAGCAGGACAAACAGCGAGCCGCAGGAAAAGCGTAAGCTGTCCATGCCGTCAAAGGAAAGCAGAATGCTGGACAGCGTAATCAGCGCAATGGCTGCCCAAAGCCGCTCGGAAACGGCCTCCCTGAAGATAAAAAGCGCGATGACGGAGGTTGCAACGATTTCAAAATTGCCCAGCAGCGAGGCGTTTGCGGACGAGCCGTAATTGAGGCCGAGCATCAGAAAAATGGGCGCGGCAATGTCCAGCACGATCATGCCGATGACAAAGGGCAGATCCTTTTTGGTCAGGCGCTCCGAGGCGCGGCGTCCCTTCTTTTTGAAAAGAGACAGGATGCCGACGCCGAACCCCGCGCCCAAATAAAGGAGCGCCGCCATCGTCGTTGAGCCGACATATTGCAGCAGCAGCTTTGAAAACGGCACATTTACGGCATAGAAAACCGCCGCTGAAAATGCATAGATGATGGCGCGCCGCTTCTGCATGGACAGTTCCTCCGTGCTGTAATTTCAAAATACGGGACAGATTATATCATATACCGCCCATAAACTCAACAAACGAGCAAAAAACGGAGCTGCCCTTTGGGGACAGCTCCGATGCTTTTGCAGCTTTATTACTCAGCTGCTTCGTTCTTATTGCTCTGACGGTTGAAGATGACGTTGACAAGGATGCCGACGATGAGGGCGGTAGCGATGTTGCTGATTTCAATCTGTCCGAAGTTCAGAGACAGACCGCCGATGCCAAGCACCAAGATGGCTGCGACCACGAAGAGGTTGCGGTTTTCGCCGAGGTCAACGGGCTGGAGCATTTTGAGACCGGATACAGCGATGAAGCCGTACAGGGCGATGCAGGCGCCGCCGACGATGCAGGAGGGAATGGAGTTTACGAAGCAGACGAAGGGGTCAAAGAAGGAGAGGATGATGCAGTAGATGCCGGTGATGGCAATCGTGGAAACGGAGGCGTTGCCGGTGATGGCGACGCAGCCGACGGATTCACCGTAGGTGGTGTTGGGGCAGCCGCCGAAGAAAGCGCCGACAATGGTGCCGACACCGTCACCCAGCAGGGTGCGATCCAGACCGGGGTCGGTAATCAGGTCACGGTTGATGATGGTGCTGAGGTTCTTGTGGTCGGCGATATGCTCGGCCAGCGTAACGAACGCGACCGGCGCAAAGAGCATGAACACGCTGACGATATCCGCCCAGCCAGTGATGGTGTTGGAAAACTCAGGATAAGCGCCGAACATGCCGAGGAAGGTGAACTGCGGCACTTTGAAAAGCTGCATATTGTCGAAGGCGGACAGATTGACGAGCTTCAGCGTCTCCAGGCCGGCGGCATTGCCGATGAACGTCAGCAGCAGCGCGATGACATAAGCGCCCAAGATACCGATGATGAAGGGGATCATCTTCATGCCCTTGCTGCCCTTTACGGAGGCGTACACGGTGATGAAGAAGGCAATCAGACCGACCAAGATGGCGATCAGGTTATAGTGTTCGGCGCCGGAGGCCGTGTTGTTCAGGTTGTTTACGGCGCTGCCGCACAGGGACAGACCAATCAGGGCGACGGTCGGGCCGATGACCACGGGGGGCAGCAGCTTGTTGACCCACGCGGAGCCGGTTTTTTTGATGATCAGGGCGATGACCACATACACAAGGCCGGCGAACACAGAGCCGAGGAAAATACCGAGGAAGCCGAAGGCGACTGCGCCGGTCAGCGGGGCAATGAACGCAAAGGAGCTTCCGAGGAAAACGGGGCTCTTTTGGCGGGTGGCGATGAAGATGTAGAACAGGGTGCCGAAGCCGGCACCGCACAGCGCGGCCGGCTGGCTCATGTAGGTCAAGCCGCTGTTGCCGTTGACCAGCGCCGGAACGAGCAGGGTCGCGGCCATGATTGCCAGAAGCTGCTGGAAGGCGTAGACGAGGTTCTTTTTGATTGGGGGCTTGTCGTTGATGTCGTAGACCAGCTTCATTGTGTGTTCCCTCCGCTTATTTTTTCTTTGGCAAGAATCTTTAAGCGCGGACACAAAAAAGCTTGCCGCAGAGTGGCGACAAGCATAAACGTCCGTTTGCACAGGAAGAGAGCGTTCGCTTTCTTCATTCGGTGCGTGCCTCTTGTCGGTCTCTCTGTACCGTCTTAAAGACTTACCGTGACTGTTTATACCACAACATTCGGTGGATGTCAAGCGCTTTTTGACAAAATATTGACAACTTCCGCGAAGCCTGATTTCACGGAGCGATTTGACAGAAAGCTAGAAAATGATGTATGCTTACAGTGGGCACGGAAAGGGCGGTGAGGAAACGGATGCGGAGGGCGCTGCGCGGGGCGCTGATTGCGCTGTTTTGGCTGGGTGTCTGGGCGCTGGCGGCGTATGCCGTTTCCCGTCCGCTGCTTTTGCCGGACCCTGTTATGACATTTGAAACCATGCTTTCCTTAATGCGGACGGGCGAATTCTGGCGAACGGCGGGCATGACGCTTCTTCGGGTGCTGATTGGATATCTGTCGGCTGTCCTGCTGGGAACGGCGCTGGGAGCGCTGTGCCATTTCGTGCCGATATGCGGCGCGCTGCTTAATCCTTTACGCCAGATTGTCCGCGCAACGCCTGTTTCTTCCTTTATTATCCTGGTGCTTTTGTGGATTCGAATCGGCGCAGTACCTGCCTTTATTTCCTTTTTAATGGTGCTGCCGATTATCTGGACGAGCGTGCAGGAGGGGTTAAGCGCTGCGGACAGGCAGCTCATTGAAATGGCGGAAGCCTATCATTTTACGGCATTTCGGAAGGCGCGGTATCTGTACGCGCCGTCCGTGCTGCCACATTTTTCAGCCGGCTGCGTCACGGGCTTGGGCTTTGCGTGGAAATCGGGCATTGCCGCCGAGGTGATAGCAAGGCCGAACTTTGCCATCGGCAGCAGCCTGCAGGACGCGAAAATTTATCTGGAAACGCCGACACTTTTTGCATGGACGGCTCTGGTCATCCTGCTTTCGATGGCCTTGGAGCGGTTGCTGGTCAGCGGGATGCGCAAAATCGGGGGAGGAAGCAAACGATGATTATTTGCCGCCGCCTGACGCTGGGCTATGAAGGAAAGCCGGTGATGAAAGATTTGAATTATGCTTTTCCCGAAACAAGGGCGATTGCTCTGATGGGCGCGTCCGGCTGCGGGAAAACGACCCTGCTGAAAGCGGTCGGCGGGCTGCTGAGACCCATGCAGGGGAACATCAGCGGAACGGAGGGCAAGAAAATCGCCTTTCTGTTTCAGGAGGACAGGCTGCTGCCGTGGTGTACGGCGCTTCAGAATACAGCGCTTTCCGGCTGCGGAAGAGAAAGAGCCGCGGAGTGGCTCAGAAAGCTGTCCATTGGGGACATGGATAAGCTGCCGCAGGAATTGAGTGGCGGTATGGCGCGGCGGGTAGCCATTGCCCGTGCGCTGGGCTTTGGCGGCGATTTGCTGCTGATGGACGAGCCGTTTACAGGCTTGGACGACGATACAAAGCAGGCAGTCGTTCGGGTGATTTTGCAGGCTGCGCCGCCGGTGATGATGACGACGCACGATGCGCAGGAGGCCGAATGGATGCATGCGACAATTATCAGAATGGAGGATTTACTGAAATGAGTAAGGTGGCTTGGCTCGGAACGGGCGTGATGGGCGCGTCGATGGCGCGGCATCTGAAGGAAAAGGGCTATGAGGTGTCTGCCTATAACAGAACCTATGCAAAGGCAGCCGCGCTGGAGCAGTTCGGCATTTGCGCCTGCCCGACCATTGCGGCGGCAGTGTCGGACGCCGATTATGTGTTTTCGATGGTCGGCTATCCGAAGGATGTCGAGGAGATCTATTTGGGAAACGGCGGCGTGTTTGACAGCGTGACAAAGAAGGGCGTCATTGCCGTTGATATGACGACCTCCTCGCCGGAGCTTGCGCAAAGGCTGTATGCAGAGGGCAAAAAACGGGGCATTTCCGTGTTGGATGCGCCTGTTTCCGGCGGGGATAAGGGCGCAAAAAACGCAACGCTGTCCATCATGACGGGCGGCGACAAAGAGGCGTATGACAAAATGCTCCCGCTGCTGGCCTCCTTGGGAACGTCCATCAACTATATGGGCGGCGCGGGCTGCGGCCAGCATACGAAGATGTGCAACCAAATCTGCGTGGCCGGTGCGACGGCAGCCTATACGGAGGCGCTGGCCTATGCGCAGAGCGTCGGGCTGGACAAGGAAAAGATGCTGGCGGCAATAGCGGGCGGCGCGGCAGGAAGCTGGCAAATCAGCAACATGGCGCCGCGGGCGCTGAAGGGCGATTTTGCGCCGGGCTTCTTTGTGAAGCACTTCATCAAGGATATGCGCATCGCTTCGGACGAGATGAAGGCGCACGGCAAGGAGCTGCCGATGCTGGAGGCGGTGCTGGAGCAGTATGAAAAAATGGCGGAGAACGGCATGGAAAACGACGGGACACAGGCATTGATAAAGTTATATTGTCCGGATTTTCTCCCAAAATCGTGAAAAAAGTGCCAAAACAGCTTGCATGTATGCGCGAAAAGTGCGATAATACAGAGTGGTAAAATTTGCCTGAAGGAGTGCGAAGAAAAATGGCCAAGCAGATTATGGTTGAAACCTCTGCACGTCATGTGCATGTCACACAGAAGGATTTGGAAACGCTGTTCGGCGAGGGCTACGAGCTGCATATCAAGAAGATGCTTTCTCAGCCCGGCCAGTACGCCAGCGAGGAGCGCGTTGAAGTCGTCGGCCCGAAGAAGTCCCTGACCGGCGTTTCCATTTTGGGGCCTGTCCGCAAGGCTTCCCAAGTGGAGCTTTCCATGACGGATGCCCGCTCCATCGGCGTGTCCGCCCCCATCCGCGAATCCGGCGACTTGGCCGGCTCTGCCCCCTGCAAAATCATCGGACCCAAGGGAGAGGTCGAGCTTTCCGAGGGCGTCATCGTGGCCAAGCGCCATATTCACATGACCCCCGCAGATGCCGCCGAATTCGACGTGAAGGACAAGGACATCGTTTCCGTGAAGGTCGATACGCAGGGCCGTTCGCTGGTCTTTGGGGATGTGGTGGTGCGCGTGAGCGAAAATTATGCGCTGGCCATGCACATTGATACCGATGAAAGCAACGCCGCCTGCTGCGGCCGCGACACGATGGGCGAGATCGTCAGGTAAGGAGAAGCAGCATGAAAATTTTGATTGTGAATGCAGGGTCTTCTTCCCTGAAATATCAGCTCATCGATATGGACAACGAGCAGACCTTGGCAAAAGGTCTGGTCGAAAAAATCGGCATTCCCGGCAGCAGAATCAAGCATAAGGCAAACGGCAGGGAATATACCAACGAGACCCCCGTCGCGGATCATGTCGCCGCCACCCAGCTGATGCTGGATGCGCTGACCAGCCTCGAATACGGCGCGGTCAAGTCGATGGACGAGATAGGCGCGGTCGGTCATCGCGTGCTGCACGGCGGCGCGAAATTCACCGAATCCGTGATTGTGAACGCGGAGGTCGAGAAGGCCATTGAGGACAACATCCCGCTCGGCCCGCTGCACAACCCCGCCAACCTGATGGGCATTCGCGCCTGCCGAAAGGTCATGCCGAATACGCCGATGGTTGCCGTGTTCGATACCGCGTTCCATATGACCATGCCGCCCAAGGCGTACCGCTATGGCGTGCCGAAGGATTATTACACCCGCCTCAAGGTGCGCCGCTATGGTTTTCACGGCACGTCTCACCGCTATGTCAGCGCCCGCGCCGCCGAATTCATCGGCATGAAGAAGGAAGATGTGCGGGTCATCACCTGCCACTTAGGAAACGGTTCATCCGTTGCGGCGGTCGACCACGGCAAGTGCGTGGATACTTCGATGGGCATTACGCCGCTGGAGGGTCTGCTGATGGGGACGCGCTCCGGCAGCATGGATCCGGCCGTTGTGCAGTACATCTGCAATCAGGATCATATCAGCGTGGATGAAATGCTGAACATCTGCAATAAGAAGAGCGGTCTGCTGGGCGTTTCCGGCGTCAGCAGCGATATGCGCGAGGTCATGGCGGCGGCGGACAGCGGCAACGAGGATGCCATCATCGCCCGTGATATGCTGGTGGAGGGCGTCCGCAGGTATATCGGCGCATATGCCGCCGTGATGCACGGCGTGGACATCATCGCCTTTACTGCCGGCATCGGCGAAAACAACGACCGTCTGCGTGAAATGATTATGCAGGGTTTTGAGTACATGGGCGCAAAGCTCGACCCGAAGAAGAACGCGGGCGTTGTGGGCAGGGAAGCCGACGTTACCGCCGCGGACAGCAAGGTGAAGGTGCTGGTCATCCCGACCAACGAGGAATTGGCCATTGCACGGGACACCTTGGCGCTGGTTACCAAATAAGACGATTTTTCCTGTAATATGGGGGACTGCGCCGTCTGATTTTTTCGGGCGGCGCACCCTGTGTATTCAAGCAAAAGCCTCGATTCCTATTTTCTTCGGAGGAAACATCTCGGTGAATGCCCTTCTTTCCCTGCTGACGCGCCGCGCCGCGTTTACGGACGGCGAGATCGATTTGTGTCTGTCCGATGAGGATGTGCGGGACGTCAAGTGCGGCATTTCGGACGGCTACCTGTTTTATCTGTACAGGCACAGGACAAGAAAGTATGTGGGCTATGTCAGCCTTCGCTTGGGCGAAAGCCCGTCGCTCTACTATCTGGGGCACATCGGCTATCGTATCGAGCAGGAGCATCGCGGGCATGGCTATGCGGGCAGAGCCTGCAGGCTGATGCTCCCGCTGATGCGGCAGCACGGGCTGCGAAGCGTTGTCATTACGACCGATGTGGATAATCTGCCGTCCAGAAAAACCTGCGAGGCGCTGGGCTGCACTTTGGAGCGAATTGCGCCCGTTCCGGCGGAATATCGTGCCTTATGCTCCGGCTCAAGGCAGAAATGCCGCTACATTTGGCGCTTGACGGAGAGGAGCGGCGAGCAATGACCGGCACATTTTCAGGCGTGCAGATTCATTACGAGCAGCTGGGGCAGGGCAGCCGAAATGTCCTCTTGCTGCATGGCTGGGGTTGCTCGACCAAGCATTTTGAGCCTATCGCGCAGGAACTTTCAAAGGATTATCATGTCACGATGCTTGATTTTCCGGCGCACGGTCTGTCCCAACGCCCGCCGGAGCCGTGGGGCGTTCCCGAATTTGCTGAAATGACGGCGGAGCTGATTGAGACCCTCGGTCTTGCGCCCGTTGACATTGTCGCGCATTCCTTCGGCGCTCGGGTGGCGATTTATCTTTCCGCAACGAGGCCGGAGCTGGTCAGGCGTTTAGCGCTGACGGGCGCGGCCGGCCTCAAAGATGTGCCGACCGAGGAGCAACAGAAAAAGAATGCCGCATTTCAAAAGAAAAAAGCCGTGCTGGAAAAGCTGAAGCGCGTGCCGTTTCTTCAAAAAGCAGCGGAAAACGCACAGGAAGCGCTGCGCAAAAAGTACGGCTCGGCGGATTATAACGCACTGGATGCCGAAATGCGCAAGACCTTCGTGAAAATCGTTTCTCAGGATTTGAGCGGGTATCTGCCCCAAATTCAGGCCTCCACCCTGCTGGTGTTCGGTGAAAAGGATACCGCCACCCCGCTTTGGATGGGTCGGAAAATGGAAAAGGAAATTCCGGATGCGGGGCTGGTCGTGTTTGAAAACGATGACCATTTTGCCTATCTGCGTCAGTGGCCGCGCTTCGTGACCGTTATCAAAGCATTTTTATCATAATGAGCCTAATTTGATGAGGAGCTGAGGAAAACAGCCTATGAATGCAGTCAGCACGCCGTGGTGGATTCGGATATTTTTGGCATTGCCCTTTTATGTGGCCGGAATGCTGCTCCTTTCGCATCAGGCGCTGCATTATTTTCAGCTGGAAAGCTATCAGTTCGCGGGGTATTTTAAGACGCTGAAGCGGCAGATGAAGCGGCTTATCCTGCCCTGTGCCCTGTACGCGCTGTGCGTATTGACTGCCTGTTCCGTTCATCGGGCGATTTTGAACGGGCTGAACACCGGAACGCTTTCCGTATTGGCCGCAGCGATGCTTTATGCGCTTGTTTCGTTTGTCTTTATGCTGCTCCCGTCCTTTTATCTGGCAAGGCAGGAGAGAAAGACCCCCGAAAAAAAGCCGTTTCGAAAGACGGCGCGCATCATCCGCCTGTACTGCGTTCTGGCTCTTGCCGCGGCTGTCATTGCGCTGCTCGGAGAGAAAGCGGCGCTGATTCCCGTGTTAGGCGCTCTTTTCCTGCCGCTGCTTGTGGCCTTGGCGGGCGTTTTGATACTGCCGAGTGAAAAACTCATCCAGTATCTTTATTTTAAGGATGCCGAAAAAAAGCTGATGGCAAATGAACGGCTGATTCGCATCGGCATTACGGGCAGCTACGGCAAAACCAGCACGAAATTTATTCTGGCATCCATTTTATCGCAGAAATACAATGTATTGGCGACTCCGGCGAGCTTCAATACCCCGATGGGCGTGACCCGCGTCGTTCGGGAGAGGCTGACCCCCGCGCATCAGGTGTTTATCGGAGAAATGGGCGCTCGTCATGTGGGGGAAATTCATGAGCTTTGCAATTTGGTGCATCCGACCATCGGAATTTTGACCAGCGTCGGTCCGCAGCATTTGGATACCTTCGGGACGCTGGAGCGCATCAAGAATACCAAATATGAATTGATTCGGGATTTGCCCAAGGACGGTTTGGCGGTCTTTTCGGACGACGGCGAGACCGTAACGGAACTGTATCAAAAGACGGATAAGCCAAAGCGTCTGGTCGGTGCGCCCCAATCGGACGCATGGGCGGAGAATGTTCAGGTCGGGCCGTTCGGTAGCACCTTCACGCTGTGTTTGAAGGGCGAAGAGCCCGTGCAGTGCCGGACGCGGCTGCTCGGCCGTCACAACATCCGCAATATTCTGGTTTCCGCCGTTGTTGCCCGCTATTTGGGGCTGTCCATGCGGCAGATAACGGCCGGCATCGCCATGCTGGAGCCGGTGGAGCATCGGATGCAGATTGTGTCCTCCGCCGGCGGTGTGACGGTGATTGACGATGCTTTCAACACCAACCCGCGTTCGGCAAAGGAAGCGCTGGCGGTGCTTAAGTCCTTTTCCGGACGGCGTCTGATTGTCACACCCGGTATGGTGGAGCTTGGCGCGGAGGAAGAAAAGTACAACGAGGAATTCGGGCACTTGATGGCTTCCTGCGTGGACATTGCGCTGCTGGTCGGCCGTCATCATGCGCAGCCCATGAAAGAGGGGCTTTTGAAGGCGGGCTTCTCTGACGCGAACATTTATATGTGCGCCGACCTGAATGAGGCCGTGCTGCTGCTGAACGACCTGCGGCAGGAGGGCGATGTCATCATGTACGAAAACGATTTGCCGGACCATTATTCCGAAAAGTAAAGCGAGGATGATGTAGATGAGCAAGAAAATGCTGGGCGTTATCTTTGGCAGCCGCTCCTGCGAGCATGAGGTATCCATTATTTCCGCCGTTCAGCTCATGCGCTTTGTAAACCGTGAACAATATGACGTGACCCCGATTTATATCACCCAGCAGGGCGAATGGTACACGGGCGAGCCGCTTTTTCAGATGGAGACCTATACGCCCTTTGACCCCTATGCCAAGGGCTTAAAACGCGTTTCGCTGGACATGACCGCCGGCTCCGGCGCCCTGCTCCATTATACCCGCGGCAAGGGGCTTTTGCAGGGATTAAAAGAGGAAATCGTCACGCATATCGACTGCTTTGTTCCCGTCATGCACGGCCTGCACGGTGAGGACGGCTCTTTGCAGGGCGTGTTTGAAATGGCGAATGTGCCGTACACCTCCTGCGGCGTGACGGCTTCGGCCATCGGCATGGATAAAATCGCCATGAAGCGCTTCTTCCGCGGCATGGGCTATCCTGTTTTGCCGGACTGCGCCGCGCTGCGCAGCGAATGGGAAAAGAACCGAGAGTCCGTGCTCGACCGTGTGGAAAAAGAGCTTCCATATCCTGTGTTCACGAAGCCGTCCTGCTTGGGCTCGTCCATCGGCGTCAGCCGCGCAGACGACAGGGCGGAGCTGAGAGAAGCGCTTGACGTAGCATTTTCCTATGACCGCCGCGTGTTGATAGAGCAGGGTTTGGATCACCCCATTGAAATCAACTGCTCCGTGCTGGGCTATGACGGCGAAACGGAGGTTTCCGTGCTGGAAATGCCTATTTCAGGAGGCGCCGTGCTGGACTTTGCGCAGAAATACATGAACAACGGCGGCGCGAAGGGTATGGCCTCTTTAAGCCGCGTGATGCGCCCTGCCATCGGCGAGGAACTGACCAAGACCCTCCAGCGCCTTTCCGAGGATATTTTCAGGTCAATGGACTGCAAGGGCGTTGTCCGTATTGACTATATGCTCGACCGCCATTCCGACCGCTACTATATCACGGAAATTAACACCATCCCCGGTTCTCTGGCCTATTATCTCTGGGCGGAGACAGGGCTGGACTACGCGGGGCTGATTGACAAAATGGTGCAGTGCGCATTGAAGGCTCAGCAGGAGAAGGATGACAACAGCTTTGCTTTTAAATCCGACATTCTTAAGGGCGTGAAGCTGGGCGGCACAAAGGGCAAATTAAAGCTGTAACGACCGAGAAAGGCGCATACTGTATGAAGAAGGCCATTATTTTTGATTTGGACGGCACGCTGATTAACTCTCTTCCCGATATTGCGCACAGCATGAACAGGAGCCTGAGCGCCTGCGGCCTGCCGACATTTTCCGTGGAGGAATACCGCTACAAGGTCGGTAACGGCGTGTTCAACATCGCCAAGCGCTCCGTGGGGGAGAGGACGGACAAGCTGGACGAGGTGCTGAAGCTTTATATGGCGGATTATGCCGCGCATTGCAGCATTGACAGCTTTGTCTATGACGGCGTGCCGGAAATGCTGGACGGTCTGATTCGGCGCGGCCTTCGGGTGTGCGTGCTCAGCAACAAGGATCAGGCGGATGTCGAGAGTGTTTTGGTGCATTATTTTCCTCGTTTCCCGTTTGCCAAAATTCGCGGGCGGGTGGAGAATGTGCTGCTCAAGCCCGCACCGGACGGCGCTTTGATGATTGCTAAGGAGCTGGGGCTTTCGCCGTCTGAAATCTGGTACAGCGGGGATACCATGATGGATATGTGCTGCGGCAACGACGCCGGCATGGAGACCATCGGTGTGACGTGGGGCTTTCGTCCGCGCTTCGAGCTGGAGGAGCACCACGCCAAGCACATCGTTGACCGTCCCGCCGAGCTGCTGGAGATTGTTGATAAGGGATAAGCGAACGGCCGACGGATGCTTGTGTTCGGCCGTGCTTCTGTGCTAAAATGAAACTGTATTAACCGATGATGAGGTTGAAGGGCAAAATGATGAAGGTCGGCGTGATTTCACTGGGCTGCGTCAAGAATCGTGTGGACACGGAGCAGATGCTTTCGCTGCTTCGGGAGGCGGGCTATGCGCTGACGAATGAGCCTGCCGAAGCGGAGGTGCTGCTGGTGAATACCTGCGGCTTCATCGCCTCCGCCAAGGAGGAATCCATTGACGCGATTTTTGAAATGGCCGAATACAAAAAGAAGGGCAAATGCAAGGTGCTGTGCGTGACCGGCTGTTTGGCGCAGCGTTACGCGGACAACCTGCTCAGCGAAATTCCCGAAATCGACTGTCTGCTTGGCGTCAACCAATATGAGCATATTGCGGAGCTGGTGGGTGAGGCGCTCAACGGGCAGCGGCCGAGGAATGACCGGCCCAGCAGAAAATTTTTGGAATGCGGGCGAGTGCTGACAACGCCGCCCTATTCCGCCTATGTCAAAATCGGCGATGGCTGCGACAACCGCTGTGCCTACTGCGCCATTCCGCTCATTCGCGGCGGCTACCGTTCCCGCCCGATGGAGGATATCCTGCGGGAAATGCGTCGGCTTTCCGCGGAAGGAGCGCGGGAGCAGATACTTATTGCGCAGGACACGACCCGCTATGGCCGCGATACGGGGCATTCCTTAAAAGAACTGATGGAAAAGGCCGCTGCCGTTGACGGTATTGACTGGCTGCGCGTTTTGTATATGTACCCCGATGAAACGGACGACGCGCTGCTGGAAATGATGGCGCAGAAGGACAATATCGTAAAGTATCTTGATTTGCCCCTGCAGCACGCCTCCGACCCGCTGCTGAAGATGATGAACAGACGCGGCGACAACGCAAGCGCCAAGCGCCTGCTGAAAAAGGCGCGTTCGCTGGGCTTCTGCCTACGCACGACCTTTATTGTCGGCTTCCCCGGCGAAACGGAGGACGACTTTGAGCGCCTCATGGACTTCACCCGCGAAATTCGCTTTGACCGCATGGGTGCGTTTGCCTATTCGCCGGAGGAGGACACCAAGGCGGCGGTCATGGAGCATCAAATTCCCGAAGAGGTGAAGCAGGAGCGGCTGGACAGGCTGATGGCGCTTCAGGCGGAGATTTCCTTAGAGCGCAACCGCCTCCGCGTCGGCCGAACCGAAAAGGTGCTGATTACGGGACATGACGGCATGACCTATACAGGCCGCTCCCAGTTTGAAGCGCCCGATGCGGACGGCGTGATTTCCGTTTTGTGTGACCATGAACTGAAAGAGGGCGAATTTTATTCCGTGCGCTTGACGGGCGCGGATACCTATGATTTGACGGGCGAGGTGGTCGAGAAATGAATATGCCGAACAAGCTGACCCTGCTTCGGGTGCTGCTCATCCCCGTCATCTGTCTGCTGCTGGCGCTTCGCCTCATGCTTCCGGCGGCCATCGTGTTCGCTCTGGCGGCGGTGACGGATTTTCTGGACGGCTATATTGCGCGGAAGAACGGCCTTATCACCAATTTCGGCAAGTTTGCCGACCCTGTGGCGGATAAGCTGCTGGTGCTGACGGCGATGGTTTTCCTATGCCAGATGGAGCTTCTGCCCGCATGGGCGGTCTGTATCGTGGCAGCCAGAGAATTGGCGGTGGACGGCCTTCGCCTGATTGCGGTCGAGCAGGGGCGCGTCGTGGCGGCGGGCATCTTGGGAAAAATCAAGACCAACACGCAGCTTTTGTGTGTTTTAAGCGCTATGCTGGCGCTGCCGAGCGTCGTTACGATGATTTTGGTCATTCTGATGTCGGCGATGACGGTCATTTCCGGTGTTCAGTACTTTGTGCAGCTGAAGGATGTTTTTCAAAATAATTAAAGGAGATAAACGGCGATGGCAAAGAAGGAAAAGGAAGAAAAGAGTGTTGTGACCTCCGACCAGACCAAGCAGGAAAAGGCCAAGGCGCTGGAAATGGCATTGGCCTCGCTGGAAAAGCAGTTCGGCAAGGGCACCGTGATGAAGCTGGGCGCAAAGTCCACCATGAAGGTGGATGTCGTGTCGACAGGGTGTCTGGATTTGGACATTGCGCTGGGTGTCGGCGGCATTCCGCGCGGCCGCATCATTGAAATTTACGGGCCCGAATCCTCCGGAAAAACCACCGTTGCGCTGCATTTGGTGGCGCAGGTGCAGAAAATGGGCGGCACGGCGGCCTATATTGACGCAGAACACGCCTTAGACCCCAAGTATGCGCAGAATTTGGGCGTGAATATTGATGAGCTGTACATCAGCCAGCCGTCCACAGGCGAGGACGCCCTGGAAATCGCCGAGGCGCTGGTGCGCTCCGGCGCGATTGAAATCGTCGTGGTGGACTCCGTGGCTGCGCTTGTTCCACGCGCCGAAATTGACGGCGAAATGGGCGACAGCTTTGTCGGCCTGCAGGCGCGTATGATGAGCCAGGCCATGCGCAAACTGGCGGGCGTCGTCTCCAAGACCAACGCCATCGCCGTATTTATCAACCAGCTCCGTGAAAAGGTCGGCGTGATGTACGGAAACCCCGAAACCACGCCCGGCGGCAGGGCGCTCAAATTTTATGCCTCCGTTCGTCTGGACATCCGGCGCGGCGAGCAGCTCAAAAACGGCAGCGAAATCATCGGCAACCGCACCAAAATCAAGGTGGTCAAAAATAAGGTCGCTCCGCCGTTCAGAAGCTGCGAGTGCGATTTGATTTACGGCCAGGGCATCAGCCGGGAGGGGTCGCTGCTGGACTTGGCCGTGCAGTATGAAATCATGCAAAAGAGCGGCTCGTGGTTTTCCTATAACGACCAGCGCATCGCGCAGGGACGGGACAACGCTCGCGCCTATCTCAAGGAGCATCCGGATATGGCCGATGAAATCGACCGCAAAATCAGGGATGTGCTGATGCAGGACAACAGCAATGTCGTGGCGGATGACAATCCCGCAGACCAAGAGATGACGGAAGCCGATTTGAACGGCGAGAACGATGAAGAATGAGCATGAATGCCGTCTGTGCCGGGTGGCACTGGAAAATGTCAGTGTCACAGCCGGCACAGACGCCCTGCTGAGCAATGTCTCCCTGCATATCCATTGCGGACAGCTGACCGCGCTGGTCGGGCCGAACGGCGCGGGAAAAACCACGCTGATTCGTGCCCTGCTGGGCGAAATGCCGCATACGGGCGCTGTTCGCCATGAGGATGCGGACGGACGCGATTTTCCCGCCATTACAATCGGCTATGTGCCGCAGCAGCTCCCGTTTGATAAGCAGATGCCGATTTCGGTGTGTGATTTGCTGGCTTCCACGATGACCAAGCGCCCCGTTTGGCTGGGCGTCGGCAAAAAGACAAGGGCAAGGGTTAAGGAAATCCTGTCCGCAGCGCAGGCGGATTCCCTGCTGGACAGGCGGCTCGGCGCATTGAGCGGCGGTGAATTGCAGCGCGTTTTGCTGGCAATGGCGCTTGACCCGCTGCCGGATTTGCTGATTTTGGATGAGCCTGTTTCCGGCGTTGATCAAAACGGTTTGACACTGTTTTTGGAGACGGTTTTGAAGCTGACCGCGCAGCACCATTTGGCCATCCTGCTGGTTTCGCACGATTGGGCGCTGGTGCGCCGATACGCGGACGAGGTCATTCTGCTGGACAAGACCGTCCGCGCCGTCGGAACGCCGCAGGAGGTTTTTTCAAGCGAGGCATTTCGGGAACTGTTCCCGGCTTCCGCAGCGAGGGATAAGGAATGAATATGGTGTATCAGGTGCTGGATGCGCTCCTTCCGTTTGAGTGCTTTCAGTTCAATTTCATGAAAAACGCTTTGCTGGCAATGCTGCTGCTGACGCCGCTTCTGTCCCTCTTGGGGACGATGGCCGTCAACCAGCGGATGGCCTTTTTTTCGGATGCGCTGGGACACAGCGCGCTGGCGGGCGTGGGGCTTGGGCTGCTGCTGGGCATTCAGAACGAGCTGCTGAGCCTGATTATCTTCGGCATTCTGTGGGCGCTGATGATCAGCCGCATCAATCATTCCGGCAGCGCGTCCGCCGATACCATCATCAGCGTTTTTTCATCGACCGGTATCGCGCTGGGACTGCTGATTTTGTCACGCGGCGGCGGCTTTTCCAAGTATTCCTCTCTGCTGACGGGCGATGTGCTGAGCATCGGCGCTGATGACCTGTTTTGGCTTTTATGCGCTTTGATTATCGGTATCATCCTGTGGGTCATCATGTACAACAAGCTCCTGCTGACGGCCGTCAACCCGCAGCTTGCGCAGAGCCGCGGCATTCAGACAAAATGGGTGGAATACGCCTTTGTATGCCTCGTGGCTGTGGCCGTTATGCTGGCCATCCGCTGGGTGGGCGTGCTGCTGATTAACGCGCTTCTCATCCTGCCCGCCGCTGCCGCCAGAAATATTTCAAAAAACGCCGCCCGGCACGCCCTTTATTCTGTGCTTATCGGCCTTTTATGCGGCATTTTCGGGCTTGTGGCCGCCTATTATCTGGATACAGGCGTAGGCGCGGCGGTGGTGCTGTGCGCAGCCGTTATCTATGGAATCAGCCTGTCGCTCAGACGGCTTGTTCACTAATGAATTGATTTGGGATGGACGATTGATGCAGCTTTATCACGATTCACGCTCCTTGAACTGCCGTGCGCCGCGGGGCAGTGTGCCTTGCAGGACGCCTGTCCGCCTTCGCTTATACGGCGCGGACGGTGTGCGGAAGGCCGCCGTTCAGGTCATTTCGGACGGAAAGGCTTCCGAATTGGTCATGACCCGCCAAGCGGACGGCGGCTATGAGGCGACCTATCAAACGCCCGAAAAGCCCGTCCTGTGTTGGTATTATTTTTCGGTTTTCATGTCGGACGGCAGAACGGTTTATTACGGCAACGCGGGAGACGGCTTGGGCGGCGTAGGGGAAACCTCGGATCATGTGCCGCCCGCCTTTCAGATTACGGTGTACGACCCCGCTTATCAGACGCCCGCCTTCATGCGGGACGGCGTGATGTATCAGATTTTTCCGGATCGCTATGCCCGCAGCAAAATGCCGGAGAGCAAGCGGACGGATATTTACATCCATGAAAACTGGGATGACCGCCCGAAGGTGCGGGTGGAGAGCATTCCGGGTGACAATTATTCGCTCGATTTTTTCGGCGGTGATTTAAAGGGCATTCAGGCGCATCTGGCGGAGCTTGCCGATTTGGGCGTGACGGTGATTTACTTAAATCCCATTTTCCGCGCCCGCAGCAACCACCGCTATGATACCTCGGATTATTCCGTGATAGATCCCATGCTGGGAACGACGGCGGACTTTGCCGTCCTGTGTCAGGAGGCGCGAAAGTACGGCATCCGTATTTTGCTGGACGGAGTGTTCAGCCATACGGGCGATGACAGCATTTATTTTAATCGCTATGGCCGTCAGCCGTCCATCGGTGCCTGTCAGAGCAAGTCGTCCCCGTTTTATCCGTGGTACAAGTTCAGGCATTATCCGGATGATTATGCCTGCTGGTGGGGTTTTAAGTCCCTGCCGGAGCTGAACAAGGAAAACGAGGACTACCGCGCTTATATGTTCCGTGAAAACGGCATAGTCCGCAAATGGCTGCGGACAGGCGCTTCCGGCTGGCGGCTGGACGTGGCGGACGAGCTTCCGATGCGCTTCCTGCGCGACCTGCGCGCGGCGGCACGCGGGGAAAAGCACGACGCCGTCATTTTGGGCGAGGTCTGGGAGGATGCCAGCCACAAGGTCGCCTACGGCGAGACGCGCTGCTACTGCTTGGGGGACACCTTGGACAGCGTGATGAATTACCCGCTGCGCAATGCCTGCATCAGCTTCCTGCTGGAGAGAACGGATGCCGAGGCGCTCTGCCGCGTGATTCAGTCACAGCGGGAAAACTATGCGCCGCCGTTTTATTACAGCCTGATGAATTTGATGGGCAGCCATGACAGAGCAAGGATTGTAAGCATCCTGGGCGGGAGCGTTTCGCGGGATGACGCCCGCGGCGATGAAAACGAGCCGAAGCTCACGGCGGAGCAGTACGCGCTTGGCAAACAGAGAATGCTGAAATTCCTGACCATTCTGGTCTGTCTGCCCGGCATTCCGTGCATTTACTATGGAGATGAGGTCGGCTTGCAGGGCGCGGCAGACCCCTATTGCAGGGGAACGTATCCGTGGGGACACGAGGATCTGGCGCTGCGCGAGCAGGTGAAGGAGATTCTGGCTCTGCGCAGGCGTCAGGTGCTGAGAACGGGCAGCCTGTCTGTCCGCTCGGACGGAGCGGATGCCATCGTCATCCGCCGCGAAATCAGGGGCGAGCAGGATGTGTTCGGAAACGAGGCAAAAAGCGATGCGTTTGAAATGCGCATCAGCCGTAAATAAGCCGGCAGCTTGCGGAAAACAGGCTTTTTCGGTATAATGAAGCCGTTATTTTGCCGTACATGCGGCGTTTGGTGAAGGGATGCTATGGAGCTGACATTTTGTCCGTTGTACAGCGGCTCAAGCGGCAATGCGCTGTTTGTCGCCGCCGGAAATACGAGGATTCTGATTGATGCGGGGCTGTCCGGCAAGGCCACGGAGGAAGCGCTGAAGAAGGTCTGCGTATTGCCGGAAACTTTGGACGCCATCGTTGTCACGCATGAGCACAGCGACCATGTCCGCGGCGTCGGCATTTTGAGCCGGAAATATCATCTGCCGGTTTACGCCAATGAGCCGACGTTTCAGGCGATGTCAAGGAGCATCGGCGCGATTGAGCCGCGCAATGTCCGCATCTTTGATTCGGACGGAGATTTTTTTATCGGCGATTTGGCTTTGCGTCCCATCCCCATTCCGCATGACGCGGCCGAGCCGGTCGGTTATCGGGTGTATTACGGCGGCCACAGCCTGTCCGTGGCTACAGACATGGGTTATATGAAAAAATCGGTCTTTCAGATGCTGGCGGGCAGCAATTTGATTCTGCTGGAAAGCAACCATGACCCGGATATGCTGCGTCGAAACGTGCATTATTCCGCACGGCTGAAGGAAAGAATTTTGAGCAATCACGGGCATTTGAGCAATGAAACCAGCGCCCGCGCCCTGTGCGAGCTGCAGGGAACGGGGGTCAGGCAGGTGATTTTGGGCCATCTGAGCGGCGAAAACAATACGCCGGAGCTGGCTATGACAACGGCGGTCGATATGCTGGCCGCAAACGGCATCGCTGCGGGACGGGATGTGCAGGTGGATATGGCCTGGCGCGACCGTGTCGGCAGCGTGTACACAATCGGCTCATGATGAATTGGCAGAAAACAGCATTTTTTGAGCGGCAGCCGTTCGTGCTTTTGTCCTTGGCGGCGATGGCAGGCATTCTGATGAGCGTTTTTGTGCCGTTGTCGCTGCTCGTGTGGGGCGGCTGCGCGGCGCTTTCATCGGTTTGTCTCGTGCTGCTCAAAAAGTCCGGCAGAGGCTGTTTATACGGCCTTGGCGTGGTGTGCTTTTTTCTGTTCGGCTTGTTGAGCGCCGCGTGGATGCAGCCCTCCGCCGTGCCGGAGGGGAATTATTTTGTCCGCGCCATCGTATGCGATACGCCAAGGACGGATGAAGAAAAGGAGCATGTCAGCGCCTATCTGCGCGACGTCCGTCTGACAGACGCGGAGGGCGGAGACTATCGGCTTTCCAAAGTATATTGGACGTATTACGGCATGGAGGAGGAACTGCCGGAGGCGGGGCGCGAGGTGACCTTTCAGGCGCGGCTTTATCATCCGCAGGGGCAGGTCAACCCAAACGGCTTTGATTTTCGGCTTTATTTGAACAGGAGCGGCATTGCGAACTGCCTCTATGGGCGAAGCGATTTTGTGCAGAGCGGGCAGATGTACAGCGATTTCCGCACTATGATTTTGTCTCTGCGCCTGGCCGTCGGCCGTCGGCTGGATACGCTGTTCGGCGAGCAGAGCGCCCTGCCCAAGGCGCTTTTGCTGGGTGAGCGCGAGGATATGCCGGAGGCGGTCAGCGAGGCGTTTTCCAAGTCCGGCATTGCGCATGTGCTGGCTGTTTCCGGCCTGCATGTAGGGCTTTTGGCCGGGGCGCTGCTGCTGATGCTGCGAAAACTCGTTTATCCGCGCACCCGCGCCGTTATCTTGGATGTTTTTTTGATTTTGTATTGTCTTTTGCTCGATTTTACGCCGAGCGTTGTCCGCGCCTCCGTGATGCTGGCTGTCTCCGTCTTTTTCAAGAATCGGTTGGAAAGGGCGGAGAGGCTGTGGGTCTTGTCTCTCAGTCTGTTGATCGTTCTTTTGATTCAGCCGCTGGAGCTTCTGTCAAACGGGCTGATTTTATCTTACAGCGCTGTGCTGGGCATCATCTTTTTTTCGGACGCAATGGGCGAAAGGCTGTGCGGGGTCATCCCGTCCCCAAAGCTTCGCTCCGGCGCGGCGGCCACGGTGGGGGCAACGGTGGGAACGGCCGTTCCGTCTGCGCTGATGTTTCATCGTTTTGCGCCTCTTGCACTTATCGTCAGCCCCTTGGTTTGCCTGCTCTTGGGCGTTCTGCTCCCCGTCTATGCGCTTGTTTTGCTGATAGGCAGCATCTGGCTTCCGGTCGCCATGCTCTTGGCGCAGCCTGTTCAGACATTGACAAAGCTCATTCAAGCCATTATTTTATGGACGGGTAATCTGCCGTTCGCCGTTCTGCGCGTGCCGGATATCCCGCTGCCGCTGATTCCGTTTTTCATCGCGCTGCCGTGTGTTTTGTCTCCTTATTGCGCCTTGCAAAAAAGAACGCGCCGTGCCCTGCTCCTGGCTCTGCTGATTGCAGGCAGCGGGCTGCATATCGCGACGCTTGACAGAGCACTGTCCTATACCCAGCTTTCCCTCGGCAACAATGACAGCGCCGTTTTGCAGGACGGACGCAGGACAGTGGTGGTGGATACGGGCGATGATGCCAAAGACCTGTGCAGCTATCTTTTGGCAAAGGGACGCGGCATTGATACGCTGGTTTTAACGCATCTTCATGCTGACCACTGCTTGGGGACGCTGGATCTGCTGGAGGAAAGCATTCCCATCGGGCAGGTGATTTTGCCGGAGGGTGCATTAAAGGGAAATGTATCGGAGCGGTGTGCGGCGCTCGTCACATTGCTGGAGGAAAAGGACATCCCCGTCCGCTATGTCGCGGCCGGAGAAATCATTGAATGCGGGCGCATCGGGATGACCGTGCTGTGGCCTTATGCAGACACCGTCCGTGCCATGCAGGATTTGAATGATTATTCCCTGGCGCTCCTGTGCGAAATGGGCGATGTGAAGCTGCTGCTGGCGGGCGATTTGTCCGGCGTTTATGACCGCTATGCGGCGCAGAAGGCGGATATTCTGAAGGTGTCACATCACGGCGGAAAAAACGAAACGAGTGAAGAATTTTTATCCGTTGTGCAGCCGCAGCTGGCCGTCGTCAGCGCCGGAGGACGCGGAGGCAAGCCCTCCGATGAAGTGCTGGAAAGACTGAACGGCATCGGCGCAGAAACCTATATAACGGGCAAATCGGGCGCTGTGCGGATAGAATGCACACAGGCGGGCATTGTCGTCCGTCCCTTCCGAAAGGAGGAATAAACCATGACGCGTAAAGAGTTTTTTGCGGCGATAGACAAGGAAAAGCCTGCTCGGTGCTATCTGCTGGAGGGCGAGGAGGAGTTTGTCAAGCGTGCCGTGCTGGATCGCCTTCGGCAGAAAACGGTCGGCGATGCCTTCCCAGAAATGAACGATATGCGTCTGATAGACCCGGATGCAGACAAGCTCATCGCCGCCAATGAAACGCTGCCCTTCATGGTCGATATGCGCATCACCACGGTGACGGAATGCAGGATGCTTCTCAGCAAAAAGGCCGGCAGGGACAATAAGGATAAGACCGGTGACAATGATTATGACGAGGATGCCGGCGCGGAGAAGCTCAAAAAGTATCTGACCAATCTGCCGGAGACGAGCTGCCTCGTGTTTTATGTGCGCGGCAATGCGGATAAGACGAGAAAGCTGTATCTGGCGCTGAAAAAGCATGCCGTCATTGTGACCTGCGACCGCCTGAACGACGAAGAATTGGTAAAATGGATCTCAAAGGGCTTTAAACAGAACGGCAAGAGCATCAGGCGGGAGACCTGTCAGCAGCTTTATTTTTCAGTCGGCAGGGATTTGACAAAGCTGGACGGCGAAATTGCCAAGCTGAGCGCCTATGCGGATACCCGCGATGAGATCACCATCGAGGACATTGAAGCCGTTTGCACGAAGACAACGGAATGCGTGGTGTTCGATATGGTGGAAACGCTGCTGAACGGAAACGGAAAAAAGGCGTTTGAACAGCTGAACGCGCTTTTGTTGAACGGCGAAAACAGAATGCTCCTGCTGTCACTGGTGGGGCGGCAGTGCCGCCAGCTTCTGAGCGTCATGCGCATGGCTGCCGCCAAGCGCTCCGGCGGGGAAATCGCCTCGGCGGTCGGCATTCCGCCGTTTGTCGTTCAGAAAATTTTACGGCAGGCACGGCTTTACACGGAGGCGCAGCTCAAGGAAATGACGGCGGTCTGTCTGGACATGGAATATCAGGTCAAGTCCGGCCGCATGAATGAGGAAGGCTCTTTAGAGCAGGTGATGCTCGATATCCTTTCCATCAGGAAGAAGGGAAAGTAAGGAATGCGTGAAAAAATCAGGCAGGTGCTTTCGTCTCTTCATATGCTGCTGGACGGCGAGCCGCTGGAGCAACTTTGCGAATATCAGGCGCTGCTGTGCGAATGGAACGAGCGGATGGATTTAACCAATGTCCCGCCCGATGAAATGCCCCTGCGCCATTTCGCGGATTCCCTGAAGCCCCTGTTTGACGCGCCGGAACTGTTCGGCAGCGGCATTCGGATAATCGATGTGGGGACAGGCGCAGGCTTTCCGGGGCTGCCGCTGGCAATCGTGCGGAAGGATATTGAGGTAACGCTGCTGGATGCCCAGCGGAAGCGGTGTGACTTTTTAGCGGAAGTCGCAGGGAAGCTTTTGCTTTCCAATGTGCGGGTGATGCATCAGCGCGCCGAGGATGCGGGCAGGGCAGAGGAGCTTCGGGAAAGGTTTGATTTGGCCGTTGCCCGTGCGGTCGCGCCGATGAACATACTGCTTGAATATCTGCTCCCGTTCGTCAAGGTGAACGGCCATGCGCTGGCATGGAAAGGGCCGGCCGTGCCGGAGGAATTAGAGAGCGCCGAACGCGCTTCCGAGTTGCTGGGCGGCGGCAGCATCGAAACAAGAGAATGCATGCTGCTGGATAGAACGCAGATTTTGGCGTTTGTTCAAAAAACGCAGATGACCCCCAAGCAGTATCCGCGCAAAAGCGGCATCCCGCCCAAAAAGCCGCTCGGAACAACGGTTGAAAAAACAAAGCATTCATGATAAGATAAGCGTAAATCCGTAAATTTCGTGTGCGGAAAATACTGCTGCACGCAAAGGAGGCGCAATATGGCTGAACACATGAACAGAACGACGGAGGAAAAGGCAAAATCGTTTTCCTGCCCCTCTTGCGGCGGCAGAATGCTGTTTGACCCGGAAACGCAGAAGCTGAAGTGCCCATACTGCGAGACCCTCAAGGATGTCGATTTGAGCCGATACACCCCCAAGGAGTATGATATTCACTCAGCGCCCGCCGCCGATGCGGAGGACGAATGGGGCGATACCACCCGCGTGATGCGCTGCAAGGGCTGCGGTGCCGAAATCGTTTTGACGGGTGAAACCTCTGCTGATCGGTGCGCCTTCTGCGGCGCTCCGCACGTCATGGAGAATCAGTCCAAGGCGGGCATTGCACCGGAAAGCGTTCTGCCCTTCGGCGTGACGCAGAAGCAGGCAGCGCAGGGCTTTAAAAAGTGGATAGGGAAAAAGCTCTTTGCACCCTCCAAGGCAAAGAAAATGGCCGCGCTGGGAGAAATCGCGGGCGTTTATCTGCCGCACTGGACCTATGATGCCGAGAGCGTTTCCCGCTATGTCGGTCAGGAAGGACACTACTATTATGTGGAAGTGCCCGTGAAGGTGACGGAGAACGGCCGGACGCGCACGGAAATGCGGCGGGAACGTCGGACGGATTGGCGGCCGACAAGCGGCGTGGTTGCACATTCGTTTGATGATATTTTGATTAACGGCAGCCATCGTCTGCCGGATGATTTGCTGTCCCGCGTCCGTCCCTATGATCTGAGCCGCCTGGCACGTTATGCGCCCGCCTTTTTGAGCGGCTTTGCCAGCGAAAAGCCGGCAGTCGATGTGCAGGAGGGCTGGAAAAACGCGCAGAATGTGATTGACGAGAGAATGCGTTCCTTGGCCAGACAGGATATTCTGTCTCATGCGGACGAGGCGCGCGTCAGCTCCGTTCAAACGACGAACAGCCAGGTCAAATATAAGCTGATGCTGCTGCCGATGTATCTCAGCTCCTTCAAATTCAAGAACAAAGCCTATCATGTTCTGGTCAAC
The DNA here is from genome assembly GCA_963626285.1 of bacterium. Taxonomy (GTDB): domain Bacteria; phylum Bacillota; class Clostridia; order Christensenellales; family Aristaeellaceae; genus CAVDRM01. The sequence continues at coordinate 24,572 of CAVFWQ010000013.1, forward strand.
GGCCAGACGGGGCGCGTCGGCGGTCAGGCGCCGGTCAGCCCGCTGCGTGTGCTGCTCGCGGTGCTGCTTGGCCTTGCAGTCATGGCAGGGCTGTATCTTTTGTTTACGGGCGGAGACAGCGGGTCAGAATTTTATCATTATATGTCCGGCCTGCTTCGGCAGTTGTTGTGATTTATTCATGCTCTGTTCAAATTTTCGACACATATTTCCGATATGATAAGTTTGTGGGCGGGATTTGATCCATTTCGCCCATCCTCTCTCTCCCCTTCTTATAGGCAGGGCGCACGATTCGTGCGCCCCGTCTTTTTTTGCCGTGGCGGCCAAGAATGCATCATTATTTATTCAATAATTCAAAAGAACAATAAAAAAACAAAACTATATGCATGAAATGCAGGATATAACTTGAAAATATGCATACACTGTGACATAATAACATTTATAGTCTTTTCCTGAAGGGTTGGCTTCCTGCGGACGCGTTCGGCGGAGGCCGGGAAGGCCGGAGGAAAAAGGCAGTAAGGGCACGTCGGTGTGCATGACTTTGCAAAAGCAGAGCTTGCGGCAAGCAGCCTTTGCGGGAAGCAACGCTTCTCAAGGCAGGGGCGGCAAAAGCAAAGCATGCGCAGTGCGTGTCCGTGGAGGTGAAGTCGATGAATTCAAAGCTGGCGTTTTATATTTTGAAACGCATTTTACTGGCGGTCCTGACCATCTGGATTGTTATTACGCTGACCTTTTTCGTCATGCACGCCGTTCCCGGCGGCCCGTTCGTCAGTGAGAAGGCCATTTCCAAGGAAGCGCAGGCGGCACTGGAAGCCAAGTACGGGCTGGACAAGCCGCTGTTGGAACAGTATGTCACTTATTTAAGCGATATTGTCACAAAGTTTGACTTCGGTCCGTCGCTGAAGCAGCGCGGTCGTCAGGTTATCGATATTATTTTGGACGGCATGAAGACCTCGGCCAAGCTGGGCGTCATTGCCGCTTTCAGTGCGGCCATCATCGGCATCGTGCTTGGTTCTGTTGCCGCGCTCCGCCGCAACACGGTCTTGGACAAGACCATCATGGTCATCACGACTGCCTTTGTTTCCATGCCTTCCTTTATTATGGGTTCGTTTTTGCTGATTATTTTTTCTGTGAAGCTGGGCTGGTTGCCCGCCAACGGCGCAACAAGCCGGGGTCTGATTCTGCCTGTCATCACATTGGGGCTGTACCCGATGTCCTACATCACAAGGCTGACGCGCTCTTCCATGCTGGATGTGCTGGGGCAGGACTACATCCGCACCGCACGGGCAAAGGGCGTTCCGAGCAGGAGAATCATTTTCGGCCATGCGCTCAAAAATTCGCTGATTCCCGTCATCACCTACTTTGGCCCGATGCTCGCGTTTATCGTCACCGGCTCGATGGTGGTGGAGCAGATTTTCGCCGTTCCCGGCATCGGTCGCCAGTTTGTTTCCAGCATTACGAACCGCGACTATACCATGATTATGGGCACAACGATTTTTTTGGCTTCCCTGATTGTAATCATGAATCTGGTCAGCGACCTCTTGTACAAGGTTGTTGATCCCCGCATTGACTACGAGTAAGGAGGCAGGAATGATGCTTAACAGCCGTAAACCCTTCAGTATGCAGCTTAACCCGGAGCTTTTGAAGCCCGCGACTGAGGAAGAAAAAGCCTACATTGCCACTGGACCGTTCCCCGTTTAACGGACAGTAGAAAAAAGAGACCTCCTGTTGTAGAAT
>CAVFWQ010000014.1:0-26099 GCA_963626285.1 bacterium
GCGTAAAGTGCTTTGCAATTTACTGACCGATGTACATATTTTTTTCACTTTCGCAAAGCGTGCGGTGTCTTTTCATGATTGACAGGGCATTGCTAAAATGATATGGTTAAAACGCATCCCGCGGACAGCCGACGGAGGCCGAAAACGGCCGGGTCATCAATGCCGGCGTGATACCAATCACAAGAGGAATGTCTCTTATTAAAAAAGCCTGATTTTAAGGACGGTGTGCTGTACATGGCGCTCAAGGACGAAGTGCTTTTGCTGCTCAAACAGGCAAACGGGGAATACATATCGGGGCAGACGCTGGCGCGGCAGCTTTGCGTATCGCGCAATGCCGTTTGGAAGGCGGTCAGTGCGCTGAAGGCGGACGGATGCGCAGTGGACGCGGCGACGAACAGAGGGTATGCCCTTTTGTCCGCGCCGGACGCATTGGATGAGGGGCAAATGGCCGTGCTGCTGCGCGGTTCGGACATTGACGTTCAATGCTTTGACGTGATTGATTCCACCAACGCCGAGGGGCGGCGGCGGGCGGCGGACTTAAAGCATCCGCTTTTGCTGGTCGCAGATGCGCAGACCGCCGGACGTGGGCGGCGCGGACGCTCATTTTATTCGCCGCAGAAAACCGGTCTCTACATGACGCTGACCGTTCCGATTGCCCTGCCGCTGCCTGACGCGGCGCTGGCGACGCAGGCGCTGGCGGTGGCCGCCGTCCGCGCCGTTTGTCAGTGCGGCGGGCCGGAGCTGTCCATCAAATGGGTCAATGATTTGTTCTATAAAAGCCGCAAGGTCGCGGGCATACTGACCGAGGCCGTGGCAGACATGGAGACGGGCGAAACCGCCGCCTTGGTGTGCGGCATCGGCATGAATCTGACGACGGAGGATTTTCCGGAGGATGTCCGCGATGTGGCCGGAACGCTTGGGCGCCTGGAGCGTTCCCGTCTGGCCGCGCAGATAGCGTTGAACCTCCTGCCCATGCTCCGCGCCCTGCCGGAGCGCCCGTGGATGGACGAATACCGCCGCCGTTCCTTCCTGCTGAGGCAGGATGTGAGCTTTTCGCAAAACGGCGTTTCGTATATTGCCCGCGCCGATGCCATTGATGATATAGGACGCCTGCTCGTCACACTGCCGAACGGGACGCAAATGGCGCTCTCATCCGGCGAGGTCAGCGTCCGGCTCAAATAAACACCCACTTCGGCGGGCATTATAATATGATTTGACATCTAAAAAGCATTAAACCGTTTCTTCGACACCCATGTCATCCGGCATTCGTGTGCCGTTTTCATCCGTGCGGTAGATGTCCACATCGGCGTTGGCATCATGATAGGTCACATAGACCGTATAATCCTCGTCCTCAAACGCCTTGATGGAAAAGCTGTAGGAGCGGGTCAGCGTTTCATCCCAATAGACGGTTTTTGAATCATTCGTGACCAAGATATGGACGCTCCCGTGCGCAATGCGCGTATCAATGTGCAAAGAAGCATTTTTCGGCAGGGTCAGCGCCGAAACTGCGCTGCCGGTTTTGCGCGGCAGGATAAAACGGTGCGCCGCCATAAGGCCGAGCGTCAGCAGGACGGCAGCCAATGCGCAAAACAAAACTATTTTCTTTTTCTTCATCGTCTCTCCGCCCCCTGTTTATCCCTGCCGGACAACGTCCAGCACCTGCCGGATGCCCGTCAGAACGGGGCATCCCGTCTCCCGCAGGGCTTCCTCGGTCTGATGCCCGCCCGTCACCAGCACGCAGCGGCAGGCAATGGCGCGGGCGGTCTCCGCGTCATGCGCGGTATCGCCTACGAACAGCGTGTTCTCCGGCGGCAGGCCGCTTTCCGCCATGAATGCCTGCGCCAGATGCACCTTGCTCCGCGCATGAATATCGGAAAGCCCCATCACCCGCTCAAAATAATGCGCGATACCCTGCCGCCCAAGCTGACGCTCCAGCGCTTCCTGCGGGCTGGCCGAAATGACCGCCTGACAGATATGCATCTCATGCAGTGCCTTCACGGTTTCCGGCACGCCGGCTCGAAGCCGGCATTCCGTTTCATGCGCGTAGTATTCCTCCGTCCATTCCACGGCGGCTCGGTCGTACAGCGCCCCGCCAAGCCCGACAGAATCATAAAACTTTCGCACGGGAAAGCAGAAATGCCGCCTGTACTCCGCCATCGTTTTGATTTGCGGCAAACCGTGTTTCCGTAAAACCGCGTTGACGACACGCCGCCCGAAAGCCGCATCGTCAATCAATGTCCCGTTGAAATCCCACAAAACGCATCGAATCATCTCAAGCCTCCTGCGTGATATGCCCGTCCGCCACCTTGAGGACGCAGGCGGGGCTGGCGCCGGTAAAATCAGAGGGGTCTGTGCAGGTAATCAGCGCCTGTGCGCTTTTGATGCGCTCAATGAGCCGCCTGCGGCGGACGGGGTCAAGCTCGCTCAGAACATCATCCAAGAGGAGCAGCGGCGGCTCGCCCTGCGTATCGGTCAGCATATCAAACGCCGCCAATTTCAAGGACAGCGCCGCCGTCCGCGCCTGTCCCTGAGAGCCGAAGGCGCGAATTTCATGCCCGGACAGCATCAGCATGAGGTCATCCCTGTGCGGCCCGACCGTGGTGGTCATGCGGCGCATATCCTCCGCACGGGCGCCGCGCAGCTTTTCCAGCAAATCAGCCGCCGGCTCCAAGGGCGATACCTGCCCGATATAGGAAAGCGACAGTTTTTCGTCCGCCCGCCCGCTGATAAACGCATAATGAGCGCGGGCCAATCTGTCCAGCTCCTGTGCGGCGGCGGAACGAAGGCGCACCACGGGCGCCGCGGCCTGTGCAAGCTGCGCGTCCCATGCGTCAAGCTGCGCCGCGTCATCAGGGTTTAATTTAAGCAGGGCATTCCGCTGGCGGAGCGTTGCGTTATAGGCTTGCAGGGCGTAAAAGTAGGCGCGCTGGCACTCGGAAAGCAGCATATCCATAAAGCGCCGCCGCGTATGCGGCCCGTCCTTGACGATGGCCAAATCCTCCGGCGAAAACATGACGCAGGTGGCGTGTCCCATCAGCTCGCCCATGCGGGAGACCGTCTTGCCGTTTACATAAAGCAGCTTTTTTCTTTTTTGATTTTGATACAGCCGAATGCCCACATCATGCCGCCCGTCCCTGCGGGCAACAACGAGCTGCACCGCGGCCGTTTCCTGCCCGCGCCGAATCATGTCGCCGTCCGCGCTCGTCCTGTGCGAACGCCCAAGGCAGCACAAATGAACGGCCTCCAGCAGGTTGGTTTTTCCTGCGCCGTTTTCGCCCACAATGACCGTCACGCCCTCCGGCGGGGTCAGCATCAGCGTCTGATAGCTACGAAAATCGTGCAGCCGAAGGGAGACTAAGCGCATAAAGACTCCGAATCAATCATTTTTCCGTGCCGCAAAGCAAAAACAGGATGCCGGATGGATTTTTTAAATATAGCAAAGCCGCCCGAAAAGGTCATGCTTCGGACGACAGGGAGGGTAATATATCCGCGTGCTTCACACCGTGAGAGGCATCGAATTTATCTTCCTTGTTAAAGTCCGCGTGGGCAATGATGTACTCGCGGCGCGGGTCGACCTTGTCGCCCATCAGCAGGGACACCATCTGCTCTGCGGCCGCCGCGTCCTCCAGCGTCACCTGCATGAGCTTTCGGTTTTCGCGGCTCATGGTGGTCTCCCAGAGCTGTTCGGGATTCATTTCGCCCAAGCCCTTGTATCGCTGCAGGGTATAGCCCTTGAGCCCCTGCGCGACCTTCTTCAGCTCCCGGTCGTCATAGGCATAATGCTTCCGCTCGCCTTTTTTGACCAGATAGAGCGGCGGCATGCCGATGAACACATGACCCGCCGTAATCAGCTCGCGCATATAGCGGTAGAAGAAGGTGAGCAGGATGGCTCGGATGTGTGCGCCGTCCTGGTCGGCATCGGACAGGATGATGACCTTGTGATACTTGAGGGATGACAACGTAAAATCCTCGCCGATGCCCGTTCCCAGCGCCGTGATCAGGGAGCGGAATTCCTCATTGGCCAGCACTGCGTCAATGCGTTTTTTCTCGACATTCAGCGGCTTTCCGCGCAGCGGCAGGATGGCCTGAAAGCGCCGGTCGCGCCCCTGCTTGGCGCTGCCGCCGGCGGAATCGCCCTCCACGATGAACAGCTCGTTTTCGGCGGCCCGCCGCCCCGTGCAGGAGGACAGCTTGCCCACCAGCGGCGCGGCCTCCAAAGCGTTCTTGGCGCGGGCAACATCGCGGGCGCGGCGGGTCGCCTCGCGCACCTTGGCGGATTTGACCGCCTTTTCCACGATTGCCTGCCCCAGCTCTTGATTTTTCAGATCTTCCAGATAGCGCGTGAGCTGCTCGGTGATGATGGACTCGACCGCCGGACGCACCTCGGTATTGCCGAGCTTGCCCTTGGTCTGCCCCTCGAACTGCGGGTTTTTGACCATCGTCGTCAGCACGGCGGTCATGCCCTCGCGGAAGTCCTCGCCGGACAGGTTGGCATCCTTTTCCCTGAGTGCGCCGATTTTACGGGCATAGTCGTTGAACACGCGGGTCAGCGCCGCCCGTGCGCCCGTTTCATGCGTGCCGCCGTCCGCCGTGGGGATGTTATTGACATAGGAAAAGAAGGACTCCGTAAAGCCGTCCGTGTACTGAATGGCCATCGACGCGATAACGCCGTTCTGTGTACCCGTCAAATAAATCGGCGTCGGATGCAGCACATTTTTCCCTTCGTTCAGATACTGCACATAGTCCACGATGCCGCCCTCAAAGCAGTATTCCAGATGTGCCCGCGCAGCGTCCTTTTCCCGCTCGTCCTCAAAGACGATTTTCAGCCCCTTGTTTAAGTACGCCAAATCATGCAGCCTGCGCTGCACCTGCTCGTATTGGAAAACGACCGTTTCAAAAATGCGGTCATCCGGCAGAAAGCGCACAAGCGTTCCGCGCTTGCGGGTGTTTCCCACCTTCTCCAGCGGCGTGACCGGAACGCCTGCCTCCACCTTGCCCGATTTTTCATTCATGTCGGATTCAAAGCGCATGTGATAATGCGCCCAATCCCTGAAAATATCCACCGTCAGCCAGCGGGACAGGGCATTGACCACGGACGCGCCCACGCCGTGCAGACCGCCGGAATAGGCGTAATTATCGTTGCTAAATTTGCCGCCCGCATGGAGCTTGGTAAAAATGACCTCCACGCCGGGGATGTGCAGGGTCGGATGCAAATCAACGGGCATACCGCGCCCGTTGTCCCAAACGGAGGCAGAGCCGTCCCTGTGCAGCGTCACCACGACCTCCGTGGCAAAGCCGCCCATTGCCTCGTCAATGGCATTGTCCACGATTTCCCACAGCAGATGATGCAGCCCCCGCGAGCCCGTGGATGCGATGTACATGCCGGGGCGCATCCGCACTGCGTCCAGCCCCTCCAGCACCTTAATACTTTCGGCGTTATATTGCGACATTTTTCCCTCGTCTGTATAGATTCTCCCCGTTCTTTGCCAATAATGTTTACTGAACGGTGATTAATTCGTAGTTTTGCGTTCCCAGCCCGATTTTTTCTCCGTGAATGAGCTGCCGGCGCCAGTCCGTATCCGGCGCGATATCATGAAAATGGTCGCCCGTATGCGCTTTTGCGCGTCCCAATACGCTTTGCCGTATGACTGGCTGCGCATTGACCGCATCCGCACAGGCGCGGTCCAGCGCCACGGGGTCAAAGGAGGCGAACATGCCGATATCCGGCACAATGGGAATGTCATTTTCCGCATGGCAGTCGCAGCAGGGCGAAACGTCGATTGCCAGCGCGATATGAAACGCCGGTCGATGCTGCACGACCGCCTTGGTGTATTCGGCAATCTTGCAGTTCAGCACCTCATTGGCCTCGTCATACATGGGCATCACGGCGTCCATCGGGCAAACGCCGATGCAGCGGCCGCAGCCGACGCACTTGTCTTCGTCAATCGAAGCCTTTTTGTTCACGATGTGCGGCGCGTCATGGGCACAAATCTTCACACACTGTCCGCAGCCGATGCACGCGCTTTGGTTGACCTGCGGCTTGCCCGCCGAATGCATCTCCATTTTTCCGGCGCGTGAGCCGCCGCCCATGCCCAGATTTTTAAGCGCGCCGCCGAAGCCCGCGGACTCGTGCCCCTTAAAATGCGTCAGGGAAATCACGATATCCGCGTCCATCAGCGCCCGTCCTATCTTCGCCTCACGGACATATTCGCAGCCCTCCAGCGGCACGAGCATTTCGTCCGTCCCCTTGAGGCCGTCCGCAATGATGGTGTGAACGCCCGTCACAAAGGGATTGTAGCCATTTTCGTAGGCCGTGTCCAGATGGTCCAGCGCGTTTTTGCGGCCGCCGACGTAGAGGGTATTGCAGTCCGTCACAAAGGGCCTGCCGCCCAGCTCCTTCACATAGTCGCACACGGCGCGGGCATAGTTCGGACGCAGGAATGCCAGATTGCCCGGCTCGCCGAAATGCACCTTGACGGCGACATACTTGCCGGAAAAATCGATTGTCTCAAAGCCGGCTTTCTTCATGAGGTATTGCAGCTTCCGCGGCAGCGGGCGCGTATCGGTCGCATGCATATCGGTGAAATAAACCTTCGCTTTTTCCATGTTCTTCTCTCCTTCCGGCAATGCATAAGCGTGCCAATCGATTGAGAAACTGCGCGGAGAGCCTCTTTGCGGCGCCCTCCGCGCAGAAATCATTTACCGAATGACATCCACTCTCATGTAAGGCTTCAGCACATCCGGCACGGTCACGGAGCCGTCCTCGTTCTGATAATTTTCGAGGATGGCGGCAACGGTGCGGCCGACAGCCACGCCGGAGCCGTTCAGGGTGTGGCAGAGCTGCGGCTTGCCCTTGCCGTCGCGATAGCGGATGGAGGCGCGGCGGGCTTGAAAGTCCTCGCAGTTGGAGCAGGAGGAAATCTCGACATAGCGGCCGTAGGAGGGCATCCAAACCTCGATATCATAGGTCTTGGCGGCGCTGAACCCCATATCGCCGGTGCTTAAGCAGACCACGCGGTAGGGCAGCCCCAGAAGCTGCAGCACCTTTTCGGCCTGATGTGTCATGCTTTCCAGCTCGTCATAGCTCTGTTCCGGCTTGCAGACCTTCACCAGCTCCACCTTGTTGAACTGATGCTGGCGAATGAGGCCGCGTGTATCGCGTCCGGCGCTTCCGGCCTCACCGCGGAAACAGGCGGAGTACGCGCAGTGACGGATGGGCAGCTTGGCGCCGTCCAGAATCATATCCCGATACAGGTTGGTGACAGGTACCTCCGCCGTCGGAATCAGGAAAGTGTCCTGGTCGACCTTGTAGGCGTCCTCCTCAAACTTGGGGAGCTGGCCTGTGCCTGTCATGGTCGAGCGGGTGACCATGTAGGGCGGCAGGATTTCAACATAGCCGTCATCGGCATGGGTATCCATAAAGAAGGCGATGACCGAGCGCTCCAGTCGGGCGCCGAGCCCGCGGTACACCGTAAACCGAGCGCCGGAAATTTTCGCGGCGGCTTCAAAGTCCAGAATGCCCAAATCCGTGCCGATGTCCCAATGCGCCTTGGGCGTCCAGCCAAAGTCACGCGGCGTTCCGACGCGGCGCTGCTCGACATTTTCCGTGTCGTCCTTGCCGATTGGCACGGAGGCATGCGGATAGTTCGGCAGGCGCATGAGGATATAATTGATTTTCTCGTCCACCTCGGCGATTTCCCTGTCCATTTCGGCGATTTCGTCGCCGACCTTGCGCATTTCCTCCATCACGACGGAGGCATCGCCGCCCTCACGCTTGATTTTGGCGATGTTCCTGCTTTCTTCATTGCGGCGGTTTTTGAGCGTCTCCACCTCGTTCAGCATGGTGCGGCGGCGCTCGTCCAGCGCCAGCAGCTCGTCCACGTCAACGGTCGAATTGCGGTTCTTGAGTGCCCGGCGCAGCTCGTCCGGATTCTGCCTGATGCGGCGAATGTCCAGCATGATTTTTTCCTCCCGATTACGGATGTGATAATGAATCATGGCGCGAATCCATCACAGGGCTTCCTGCGTTTTTTCATCGAAGCCGTTGCATTTTTCCGGCCTTGCTTCGTTCGGCGCATTGCGCATTTCAAACGCGGCGCGGCCGATTTGCGAAAAAATGCATTCCGGCGCTTTCAACCGACTTCGATGCCAAACGGTATAAAAAGCCCTGCATGAACACAAACGCCATGCAGGGACGGAATTTTCCGCGGTGCCACCCTGATTGACAGGCGCTTTCGCCGCCTGCCCGCTCTTTCTCCGCGCTGTACGGGGCGCGCCCCGACGGCTCCTCGCCGCCCTGCTCACGGGTGGAAAACCGCGCTGCCCGCCCCGCTCCTTGCACCAAATAAAGCGGTCTCTGCCTGACGAACGCCGCACGGCGCTTCCCGATCTTCGCAGGATTATTATACCGCTCTGAAGAAAAAAATGCAAGTGCCGAGCAGCTTTCATTCACAGTTTACATATTGCCTGCTCATTTTACCAAATACCGGAAGATTTTTTGAGCCAACGGAGCGGCGTAGGCGCCGCCGCCGCCGACATTTTCCAGCACAATGGCGACGGCATAGGGAGCGTCGTCATCGCCCAGGAAGCCGACAAACCATGCGTTGGTGTTTTCCTGTCCGTCCACCTCGGCAGAGCCGGTCTTTCCGTAAACGGTGTGCCCGCTCAGAGAGGCCGCCCGCCCCGTGCCGTTCTTTTCATTGACGACGGCCTTCATGTAATCCTTGATTTCATCAACGATGCCCGTATCCCGAATGGCCGTCCGATAGGTCTTTGCGGTAAAGCCGAGGCGCTCCGTGCCGTTTGCGGCGGTGACGGTCTTGACCAGCCTCGGCTCCATCATCACGCCTTCGTTGGCAACGGCGCAGGCCATCAGGCACATATGTAGCGGCGTGGCAGTGAGGGCGCTCTGCCCCGCGCCCGTCCAGGCGATGTTCCAGTTGTTTCGGTTGGCGGTTGGGTAAGAAGAATTTTCCACCACCACATCGCGGAACAAGAAATTGTCGTTAAAGCCGAACGCCTCCGCCTGCTTTTTGAGCGCCGCATCGCCCAATTCCAAAGCGATTTGCGCAAAGGTGTTGTTGCAGCTGAGCTTAAAGGCGTCCCGCAGGGTGATTTGCCCGTGGGAAACGATTTTATTTTTTTCTAAATTTGTCCCCGCATCGGTGATGAAATGGGTCGTTTCGCTGTCCACCGAGAGAAGCCCCGTACACTGGAAGGAGCGTACCGACAGCGAGGCCGTTTGCAGCGCGGCGGCGGCCGTCACGATTTTGAAGGTCGATCCGGGCGCATACAAGCCCTGCACGGCTCGGTTGTAAAACGGCTGGCCTTCATCTTTCTCCGCGCTTTTCGTATCATAGGGGTCAAAAACGGGGAAGCTCAGCTCGCTTAAAATCTCACCCGTCTTGTAGTTCATCACCACGACCGCGCCCTGCACATCGTCCGGCAGGGAGGCGTTATTTTGGACCTGCTGCAAAATATAAGTGCTCAACGCGCTGTCGATCGTCAGCGTCACGCTGTCCCCCACGCGCTGCGCCCCGGAAAGATAGGCGTTCACGCGCTCCAAAAAACTCATGTTAAAGCCATAGAGATAGGCGGACATAAAGCTCTCCACGCCGTTGGAGACGTTGCCCTGACTGTCCCCCAGCACATGGACGACCGCGCTGCGCTTCTCCGCGTCTGCCTGATACACCCGCTGCCCGTCCTCCGTTCCCGCAAGCAGCACGCCGTTTCTGTCGTGGATATCGCCGGGGGTGACGTTCTTTTTCTGCTGCCGGACATATGTATTGGCGCTCGATGAGAACCAGCGGTTGCCGTAGGTGAGCAGGCTGTACGCGCCGTATCCAACCAACAGAACGAAGAGCAAAGCCATAAAAAAGGCGATTTTTCGGATATTGCCCCTTAACTGCTTCACAGCGCGTCCTCCTCTCCGTACATGGCCAGCCGCTTGTCCTCCTTCATCTGCGCCCGATTTCGCGCCGCAACGCCCTGCAAGAGCCCGATGACGCACAGGGAGGAGACCATCGACGTGCCGCCGTAGCTGATGAAGGGCAGCGTCACGCCCGTTAAGGGAATGAGCTTGATGTTGCCGCCCACGATAACGAAGGTCTGAAGGCCGATAAGCACCGCGCAGGAGAGCGCCAGCAGCGCATGGAAAGCGCTGTCCGACTGCCGCGCAATGGACACGCCGCGCAGGATAATGGCAAGATAGATGAGCAGCACGAACACGCTGAACACCACGCCGAATTCATGCGCGATGACGGAAAAAATGTAGTCGTTGTAGGATTCGGGGATGACCGAGGCGTTGCCGAGCCCCAGCCCGACCCCGAACAGCCCGCCGTTGGCAATGGCAATCAGCCCCTGCACGATTTGGTAGCCGCTGTTCTGATAATCCGCCCACGGATTCAGCCAGACGGACACGCGCCGCCTGACATGCGCAAACATCTGATACCCGACCACGGCCGCGCCCGCCCCGCCCAGGCCGCCCAAGCCGACCAGCAGCGTGCTGCCCGTGGCGGCGTACAGGGTGAGCATCGTGACCCCGTAATATAAAAGCGCCGTGCCCAAGTCCTTTTGCAGCATCAGAATGAGCAGCGCCGCGCCCGCAAAGGCGGCGGTGAAAAACACATGCCGATGCGCAAGCCAGCAGGAAATGACAATCATCAGCGACAGCTTCACGATTTCGCTGGGCTGAAAGCCGAAGCTGCCGATGGATATCCAATTCTTCGCACCGTTTTTCTCCGTGCCGAACAGGACGGGCAGCATCAACAGCGCCAGCGAGCCTATCGCCAGCAGGACGGCAAGCACGTTCCAGTGTTTAATGTAGCGAACGGCCAGCGTACAGACCATCATGGCGGCAATGCCGACCCCGAAATTGACCGCCTGCGTCAGCCCTCTGTCCGGCGAAAGCCGATACAGCACCAATACGCCCAAGGCGCAGAGAAAGTTCGTCAGCGACAAAAGCAGCCTGTCCGCCGGAAACAGCTTCGGCAGACCCAAAACGCCCACAAAGATGATGGCCGGGATCAGCACGGACAGGGCGAACGCCTGCCACGACCAGTCCTTCAGCCCCAGCAGAAAGAAGGCCAGAAAATAAAACAGCATGACCGCGCTCAGCAGTTTTTTGGCCGGTGTGCGGCGTTTGCCGTGCTTTTCCCCGCTCATTCGCCGCGCCTCCCCTCATCGTCCGGCCAAGCATCCGCGTTATCATAGCGCGGGTCGGAAAAGGCATCAAAATCAGCTTCATCCGTTCCCTGCGCGTTTCCGTACCGTTCCAGCATTTCCGGCGGCACGGGCGCGTACTGCCATGTTGCAAAGCGGTCGTCGGGGAAGCCGTCATCCGGCACAAGCTCATCCGAAATCAAGGCATCGTCCGGCACAAATTCATCATCCGAAACAAACGCCTCCTGCTTAAACGGTGCAAGGCGCGGGACATTCAGCCCCGCAAACAGGCGCACCCGAAGCTGTGCGCTGTCAAGGTCAATGACCGAGCCGTGCAGCGCATAGCCGCCCGCCGCCGGTTCGCCGTCCAAAAGCGCCGCCGCTCCCCTGTGCGGGGTAAGGCGGACGCCCTTGCCGTCCGCAAAATGGAGCGTCAGATGCAAGCGCCGAACGCCCTGCCTGCGGATGCAGATATCGCACGACCGAGCCGAGCCGAGCGTGCCCTCCCGCGGCAGGGGGAACGCCTTGCCCGTATCCAGCAGGACGATTTCCCCGACCAGCCCCGCATCCGGCAGATTTTTCATTTCCTTTTTATGCGCCCTGTGATCCTTGAGCAGCCAGCTATAGGCGCGCAGCACGATCAGCGCGCCCAATGCGGCGAACACATACCGCATTGCCAGAGACAGGATTTCATAGGCCTCGTTCACCATGCCGACGCTCCTTTCAGCCGCTTTTGCTTAAATGAAGCGCGGCTTCGTTTGACCGACGTTTGCCGCGCAGACCGGCAGTGCGGAATTGCCGTAAGCGGGACGCGTTCCTTTTCACGCCGCCCCGCAGGAAAACGGTGATAGCTGTTATTGGCAATATCCCGTTACTTCGACACGTTATGATACTCGTTCACCATGCCCGGCGAAGAGTTCTGGTGCGTTTGATTGATTTCCTCAATCTCCGCCGCTCGCTTAGGCGGCTGGCAGTAGGCGCAGACGGTCAGATTTTTGAAGGTGCTGTCCTCCAATTCGCCGTAGGTGAATTCCGTCAGGGGAAGATACTTATCGCGCACGCCGTTGCAGTTCGCCACGGAATGGTAGGAAGTGCCGCCGTTGGGGTTGTAATAAAGCTTGGTCGAGGCATCGGGTATCTCGATTTGCCGTCCCTGATAGTCCTCCCAAATGACCAGCTTCGCTCCGCCCGATTCGCCGACGGGCAGGTTTTTCCACAGCCACGTCATGTTGATGCCGTCCGCGTTCTTGAGGCGCTGGACGCGGATACAGCCGTGGCTGGCGCGGGTGGCCAGTTTGTATTCGGTGCTCTTATAATTCTTTGTGCCGTCCGCATTCTTGACGTGCGGCACCTCGTGCAGCAAATCGCCGCTGTTAAAGCGGATGGCCATGCCGCAGATCATCGCGTCCGAGCGGAAATCGCCCACCTTGGAGACCAGCATAAATTCGCCGGAGCGCGTTTCGTTATAGGGCTGCCTGGCATTATACAGACCCGTCGAGACCGCCAGGGTGGTGTAAAGATGCCCGTCCTTGAACAGGTACAGCGTTTGGGTCAGCTTGTCGATGACGATGCCGTATTCCTGCGACACCTTGACCTTTTTCAGCTTGTTTGTGCGGATATAGCCGGTGATGTATGCGTTCCACGCCTTGACCTTGGAGTCATGGAAGGAGCTGGAATAGCATTCCACCAGCGACCAGCCGTCGTCCCTGTTTTCCAGCACATGAAGCCCCTGCGACACGCAGGTCACAACGCCGATGCCATCGGAGCTGTCGTCCGGCTCGGTGCGGATGACCACCTGCTCCTTCTGCCCGCCGCTGACGACGGTGATGGGCGAGGTCAGCATCTGCCATACGGCGGCTTCGTCCGTGATGTCCATCGGCGTGCAGAAATAGCAGCCCGCCGCGTCGTGGTCAGGGGTGACGGACGAGTGCGCATTAGGCGCGGGATACGGAGCGCTGTCCGCCGAGCTTGTTTCGACCACTTCTGCTTGCACGGCTTTGTCCGGCTGCCCGGTCGCTTCTGTCTGCGGCGCTGCCGTCGGCTCGATGGTCTCTGTTTCTTCATCGGCATCCGAAAGGAGTGTGACGGGCATATCGATAAACAGGCTGCCCATCGTGAAACGCAGGGTGTAGCTGCCGCCCGCCAGCGTCTTTCCGCCCGCCGTACCGTCCCATGACAGCTCGTTAAAGCCGGCGTCAATGGACTTGTTTTGAAAAATCACGGCGCATTCCCGGCCGTCCGCATCAAGCGCCGTCAGGCTGATTTTCCCGCTTTTCGGCGCGTCCACATAGATATACACTTTTTGTCCCGCCGAAAAAGCGGAGGGGTTGACGGAAACCGCCAGCGAGCCGTCCGCCAAAGCGGGAAAGGCAAAGCTCAGCGCCGAAAGCGCCGAAAGCAAAATCAAAATCACAAAAAACCTCGTCCGGCGCATGGTACCCTCCCAACAAACATAATCCTTTGTATTATTCGATGGCGGATTTTAATTCCCTGCTTATGAAATGTAAATTCCGCACAGTCCGCGCACGACCTCGGCGGCGAGGAGACAGCCCGCAACGGGGGGCGTGAAGGAGACGCTGCCGGGCAGGTGGCGTCCTTTTTCCTCCGGCGTATTGTTCGGGACGAGGGGCGGCTCATCCGACCAGAGGACGCGAAGCCCCTTTATGCCCCGCGTCCTGCACTCCCTGCGCATCACCCGCGCCAAGGGACAGACGGAGGTCTTTTCGACGGGTGAAATACGGAAGCGGGAGGGGTCTATTCGGTTGCCCGCGCCGAGGCAGCAGATAAGGGGCGTATTCCCCGCGTTCTCCGCCAGCAGCAGCTTGGACGACACGGTGTCGATGGCATCCACCACATAATCATAAACATTTAACGGATAGCTGCCTGCCGTATCCGCGTCATAAAAGACATCGTGCGCATGAACGATAATGTTCGGGTTGATGTCCAGCGCCCGCTCGCGGACGACCTCCGTCTTTTTTCGCCCGACCGTGGAATGCAGGGCGATAATCTGGCGGTTGATGTTGCTCAAGGAGACCTCATCCGCGTCAAAGATGCTCAATTCGCCCAGCCCTGCGCGCACCAGCGCCTCCGCGCACGCGCCGCCGACCCCGCCGACGCCGAACACGGCCACGTGCGCACGCGCCATTTTGTCCACGGCCTCCTGTCCCAGCATCAGTTCCATGCGCGAAAATTCACTCATTCCCTTGCTCCTTTTGCCCTGAAGCGGTCACAGCCTCATGATTTCTTTAATTCTCGTTTCCAGCGCGGTGTACCGTGTGGCGATGTGGTCATTTTCCACCATCTGCCCGATGACATCCTCACGCCCGACCAAAACGACCAGCCTGCGGGCGCGGGTCAGCGCGGTATAAAACAGGTTGCGCGTCAAAAGCATTTTCGGGCCGCCCACCACGGGCAGCACCACGGCGGGGAATTCGCTCCCCTGGCTCTTGTGAACGGAGAGGCAGTATGCCAGCTCCAGCTCCTCCAGCTGCGCATATTCATATGCCACCGTGCGCTCGTCGTCATAGCGCACCGTGACAACCTGGTCTTCCCTGTCAATGGCCGCAATCACGCCCATATCGCCGTTGAAAACGCCCTCGCCCTCGCCGCCGTCATCGGTCTGCCAGGTGAGCTTGTAGTTGTTTTTGACGTGCATCACCTTGTCGCCCTCCCGAAAGGTGTTCCCGCCGTAAACGATTTCTCTTTTGCGCAAAGAGGGCGGATTCAGCGCGTTCTGCAAAAGCTGATTTAAGCGGATGACCCCGCACGGTCCTTTTTTCGCCGGCGCCAAAACCTGAATCTGCCGCCCGTCCTCCGTCTTGAGAAACTTGGGCAGGCGGGTTCGGCAGAGGGCGACAACGGCCTGCGCCGCCTCCTCAGCGTCCCATCTTCTGTCAAAAAAGAAGTCCGAATCCCGCCTGTTCAGGATGGGCGCTTCGCCGCGGTTGATTCTGTGCGCGTTCAGGACAATCAGGCTTTCTTCGCTCTGGCGGAAAATGTCCGTCAGCCGGACGGAGGGAAGCGCCCCGCTGCTCAAAATATCGCGCAGCACATTGCCCGCGCCCACCGAGGGGAGCTGGTCGGCATCGCCCACCAGAATCAGCCGTGTGCCGTCCTTTAAAGCGCGGAGCAGGCTGCGCATCAAAAACACATCCACCATCGACATCTCATCCACGATGACGCATTCGCAGTCCAAGGGGTTGTCCTGATTGCGCTCAAAGCGTTCCTCGTCTCCGGAAAATTCCAAAAGCCGGTGCAGGGTCCTGGCCTCCTGCCCCGTGGCCTCGCTCATGCGCTTGGCGGCGCGACCCGTGGGCGCGGCCAGCAGCGTTTCGCCGTCCAAAAGGGATAGAATGCAGTTGATGATGGTGGTTTTGCCCGTGCCGGGGCCGCCGGTAATGACCAGCGTTCCGCTCTGCACGGCCATTGACACGGCCTTTCGCTGAAGAGGGCTGAAGCGGATGCCGTGTTTTTCCTCAAATTTGCGGATGCGCGCCTGCACCGCGTTGTCCTCGTCCGCAGGCGCGGCGTTTTGCAGCGTCATCAGGCGGACGGCCGTCTCCGCCTCGGCGTAATAGACATTCTTTAAGAAAATGCCCTCCTGCCCGTTCACCTGAGAGGACACAAGCTCCCGCAAAAGCAGCAATGCGTTCAGGTGCGCATCCAGCGTTTCCGTGCGGCTTTTCAGCATCTCAGCGGCGCGGTTCAGCAGCATTTCACGCGGCAGGTAGGTATGCCCCGCACTCATGGCGGCATCCTGCAAAACATACTTCAAACCGTAGCGAAGGCGGAACTCACTGTCCTGCGCAATGCCCATCGTGATGGCGATGCGGTCGGCGGTCTGAAAGCCCACGCCGTCCACATCGTCAATCAGGCGGTACGGATTTTGCCGCAGGACCTCCTGCGCCCGTTCGCCGTAGACGCGGCTGATCTTCATGGCCAGTGCGGGCGGAACGCCGTAGGACTGCAGAAAGACCATCGTCTGCCGCGCCGCGTACTGCTCGTTGAAGGAGGCGGCGATTTGCAGCGCCCGCTTTTTGCCGATGCCCGGCACCTCGCGCAGGCGATTCGGGTCTTCCGACATGATGTCCAGCGTCTTCAGTCCGAATTCGCCGATGATGAGCTTGGCCGTTGCAGGCCCGACGCCCCTGATGAGGCCGGAGCCTAAAAAGCGCTCGATGCCGAGCAGGGTCGTGGGCTTTTTGATTTCGCAGGCGGTCGCCTTCCACTGCCGCCCGTACTGCGGATGCTCCGCCCAGCCGCCTTCAAACACCGCCTGTTCGCCCGCGGCCAGCGGCGGCAATGTGCCGACCACCGTGACCTCCTCCCGCCCCACATGGGTAACGACCACGGAATACCCGTTCTCCTCGTTGCGATAGACGGTCTCCTCAATAATCGCCTGCAATGCTTCCGCCATGAATCTCCTCCGGCATAAAAAAATCGGCCTTGAGCAGGGCGCTCGTCAGCTTTTCGATAAGATCCGGACAGCCGCCGCGCATTTTTTCCAAAAGAACACGCGCTTCCCTGCGGGCAGTCTGCCCGTCAACAGGGCAGGGATTTTTGACAGGCGTCAGCCCCGCGTTCCCGCAAAAGGCGCTCAAAGCGCTTTCCCGCGTCAAAATCAGCGGGCGAATGACCGTGATGCTGCCGCGCTCCATCCTTGCCTTCGGCGTCATCGTATGAAAACGCCCCTCCCGCGTCACGGACATGACCAGCGTTTCCAGCGCATCGTCCAAATGATGCCCCAGCGCCAGATGGGTGCAGCCGCTTTCCGCCGCCATGCAGACCAGCGTCCCGCGCCGCACCCGCGCACACAAGGAGCAGGGATTTTTCCGCTCAAAAATGCCTTCAAACAAATCGCTTTCCCGCGTTTGAAGCGGCACATGAAGCGTCCCGCAGAGCGCCTGTAAGGACGAAATATCCATGCGTCCCTTGGGGACGATTGTCAGAGCGCATAAGGAGAACGGCTTGATTTGCCGATACGCATTCAAAAGCGTGAGCAGCGCCAGACTGTCCTTTCCGCCGGACAGCCCGACCGCCACACGCCCGTTTTGCGGAATCAGTGAAAAGCGCTCGTCCGTTCGGCGGATGTCGCCCAGCAGTCGCTGCGTCATGCTCTCCTCCTTTCCATGCCGTCCTTCAGGAAAAAAAGCGTCAGCGCCATGCCTACAATGCAGATGAGGCCGGCAAAAAGGTACGCTGTTTTCAGGCTCGACAAATCGGCGATCGCGCCGATGCAGACCGGACCGAGCGTTGTTCCCACGCTGAACAAAGTCTGAAACAGCGTCATGCCCGCGGTTCGCTGCTCCGGCTCAAGGTCGCGCACGCACAGCCCCATGAGCTGGGACATGACCAGCCCCGTATTGCCCGCCGCCAGAATCTGGCACAAATAAAGCAGAGGCATGGTCCTGCACATCGGTGCAGACACGCAGTAGAGCTGCCCCATGAGGAAGCCGATGATTACCGTGCGCTTTGCGCCGATGCGCGGCATCAGCACATGGTTGCCCAGCAGGTTAAACAAAACCGTCGGCACGAGCAGGATGATGCTCATCCATGTCAGCTGCGCATCGGTCGCACTTAAACGCGCCGCAAGATTTTGCGAAAAAGAGAGGTACGTGCCGCACTGCACGAACTGCGAGACCGCGCCCAGCACCGTGCAGATGAACAGATCTTTGTTTCCGGCGACGGCTTTGAGGCTGTCCCAGGTGACCTTCTGCCCCGGCACATTGGTATCTCTGATGGTGAAGCTCACCAAAAAGCCGATGCTCATTGCGCCGATGCCCAGCAGCAGCGAGGAACGGCAGCCCCACCGCGCGGTCACGAACAGAAGCAGGACAAAGCAGACCAGCTTTCCCAAATGCCCGTCCATGTCCATGGTCGTAATCCGCGCAGGCGCTTCTTCCTTCGCAAAATAGCTGCCGTACAGGACGGTAAAGCAGACCCACGTTCCCGCCGCCGCGCCCTGCATGGCGCGGAAGATAAGAAGGCCAAGCGGCGTATAGAAAATTTCCATGCCGATAAGTGCCAGCAGCGCCATCGCGCAGCCGATGCAGACAAAAATCTTCTGTTTGCCGCTGGAGGCCGAGATGAGGCCAAAGGGCAGACGGGACAGCATCTGCACAAGCCCGTAGGCAGAGCCGGCCAGCCCCATCAGCGTGGCGGAGGCGCCCATCCGCTCCATTTCCGGATTCAGATAGGACGAGAAGGCGTACAGCGAAAACCAAAACAGGAAGGAGACGGAAAACAGGCCGAATGCGCTGCCCTGCTTCTTTTGCATCACGGACGCTCCTTATAATATGATCGAGGCGGCAATCAGAAATTGTCCCAGATAATAGCAGCCGAGGGAAAAATAGTCCTGCCGCCGCGTTGCGCCCAGCAGAATGTTCTTCGCCAGCGTCGCGTCCGAGATGATAAAAAACAGCGCTCCCAGCGCAAGCAGCGGCGTCTGCGTCGCGCCCAAAGAAAGCATCACACACAGAATGAAAGCGTACAGGGTGAAGGGGACGGTGCGTCTGCCCATGCGGTTTTTGAATTTCAGCGCGCCGAAGGCAACGACCGTCATCAAAAATGCCATCAGCAGGAAATTGAGCGTGCCGGGCGGGGATTTGAGCAGATAGGCCGCGCAGTAGGCGATATGTCCGAGCCCGAATATGCCCATGCCGGGAATGAAATAATACACCAGCACGCCGTCCGCAACGGCGCAAATGAGCAGCCCCGCCGCCAGCAGCCAGTTTGAGCCCCCGTGCAGCGCGGCCCCGTACACCGCCAGCAGCACCGCGCAGGAGGTCGTTGTGCATTTGAACACGGTGGAAACATGCTTGGAAAATTTGTCCGAGAATTTGCTGCCCTCATAAAGCAGGTAGAAAACCACCATCACGGCAAAGCAGATTCCCGCAAGCCAGTACGTCATGTCAGCCCCTCCCGCATCCGTATTTTCCGTCTTTTCATTATACAGGAAAGGAAAGGCGGTTGCAATCCAAAAAACAAGACCACACGTCTTTTTCGTGCCGCAAAAATCAATTTACAAATATCAATCCATTATTTATTGCCAGAAATCCCGATATCGCGTATAATAGCAGTGTGCCGAAGAAGCGGCGCGCCAATTTTCGGAAGGAGCTTTTCATGCAGTTTATTCAGGACGAAAACGGGCAGAAAAATCGGCGGCTCGTTATCGCTGCGGCCATTGGGCTGGCGGTGCTGCTGCTCGTTATTTTGTACCTTACGGGCGTGTTGGGCGGAGGGACGCGGCGAGTCAGCGCGGTGAAGCTGCGCTGCGACCCGATGCAGGACATCAAGCCCTTCGGCAATACCGTGCTTTTTTATGACGGCACCTCTCTGGTCTGCCTGAACGCGAACGGCTCGGAAAAATGGAGCTATATCGTCGGCTCGAATGCGTCCTTTGATGCGGGCGAAAACGCCATCGTTGTCTGGGCGGGCACGCAGCTTTCCATTTTGGATGCCAACGGCCGCTCCACCTATGACAACAACGTGGGCAATTCCATTCAGTTCGCCCGCGTCGGCAGCCGCTATGTCGCCGTGGTGCTGGGCGACGATTCCACCTCCGACGGGCAAAGCACCCTGCTGATTATGGACCATCAGGGCAACGAAAAGGACAGGGAATCCTCGGCCTATGAGGATATGCTGATTTTGGACGTCGGCTTTTTCTCGGACGGCGAATATCTCTGGACGACGGCGATGGATCTGTACGGCACCGTTCCGTCCACCAGGCTCAACACCTACAAGGTGGATGCCATGAACACCGGCTCGACCGATTTGGGCGAAACAATCACCTACAAGGTGATTTATGCGGGCAGCCAGCTCAACGTCATCGGCACACGCCAAATCCGCGTGTACGACTACCGCGGGACGCAGGACAACTCCGGCACGGTGCTGGTGTACGGCTGGCAGCTCATCGACAGCATGGACGGCGGCACTGCCCAGCTGCTCTTTGCCCCCACGCGGCAGACGACGGACATCGTGGAAATCACCGAGCTTCGCTATCTCTCCGGCAAGACGGACAAGCGCTTCACCCTGCCGGACACCTGCGTCGGCGCAGCCTTCCATAACCGGAAGATCTACGCCTTCTCCGCCAACAGCATCTACCGCGCCGACCTTTCCGCGCAGCGCTTTTCCGCCGTCAGCCTCCCCATTCAGGAGGATATCACGGGCTACATCGGGATGCTCTCCAACGGCACGGCCATCCTTTCGAGCGACAGCAGCGTGTACGCCGTGAGCCTGCCGTAAGAAAGGGGAGCACATGGAAAAGCCGAGGGAAATCGGGCTGTATCTGCACATCCCGTTTTGCAGGAAAAAATGCGCCTACTGTGATTTTCCTTCCTATGCGGGCTGCGAGGACAAAATGCCCGCGGTTGTCCGCGCCATGCAGGACGAGCTGCGCCTTTGGGCGGAGCGCCTGCCCGATGTGCGGGTGCGGACGCTGTATGTGGGCGGCGGCACGCCCTCCCTGCTCCCCCCGCCGCTTTTTGCGGCGCTGCTCTCTGCCGCGCACGAGGCGTTTTCCTTCACCGAGGACGCCGAATGCTCCTGCGAGATGAATCCCGGCACGGTGACGGACGCCTTCCTGGATGCGGCAGTGCAGGGCGGCATCGGCCGCGTCTCGCTGGGCGCGCAAAGCGCCGATGAACGGTTGCTCCGCCTGCTGGGGCGCATTCACTCCTTCGAGGATGTCCGCCGCGCCGCGGCGTTATGCAGGGCGCACGGCATCGACAACATCAACCTTGACCTCATGCTGGGGTTGCCGACGCAGACGGTTCATGATGTCGGGGAAACGCTCCGGGCTTTTCTTTCCCTGCAGCCGGCGCATATGTCCTGCTACGGTTTGATCGTAGAGGACGGTACGCTGATGAAGCGGCAGGTGGACGGCGGCGTATGGACGCTGCCCGATGAGGACGAGGAGCGTGCCATGTACGAGCTGTGCCGGAAAACGCTCAAAAAACACGGACTTTTACAGTACGAAATCAGCAATTTCGCCCTGCCGAATCACGAATGCCGGCACAATGTCGATTGCTGGAAACGGCGCGAGTATATCGGCATCGGCTGCTCCGCCTGCGGCTTTTTGGGCGATGTCCGCTACCGAAATCCCGCCTCGATTGACGGCTATCTGCGCGGCGACAGGCCGGAGGAAACGCATGTAACGCCGGAGGATGCGCGGTTTGAATCGATCATGCTGGGGCTTCGCATGACGGCGGGCATCGGGGATAACGACTTTGCGGCCATGCACGGGCTGACGCTTCGGCAGGCGTTCGGCAGCAAGCTGGACAAGCCCATCCGGGACGGGCTGCTGACCTTTGAGGGCGGCGTCCTTCGTCTGACCGAACGCGGCATGGATGTGCAGAATGCGGTGTTAGTCGAGCTGTTGTAATCATCAGGGAAACCCCGAAATTTTTTCGGATTTTCACGGAGCTTCGGGAAGAAATCCCGCGTCCGCTCCGTTATATGGGTGCAAGACATCAAAAGGGGATGGAATTTATGTCGAAGCAATGGATAAAGAAGCTGCTCATCGCACTGGCCGCCGCCGTGCTGATGCTGGGTATATCCTCCGCGCTGGGTGAGTTTGCCGTCGTCGCCAATACCAGCTCGCTGAATCTTCGGGAAGGGCCGGGCTACGCCTATGACGTCATCGGCACGGTTGCCCGCAGCGAATGGGTGCAGGTGGACGGCGAATCGGACGGCTTTTATGCCGTGACGCTGGTGAAGACGGGGCGCACGGGCTATGTGGACAGCAATTATCTGTCCTTCGGCGCTTCCTCCTCGGCCAGCGGGACGACCGGCGTGGTCAGCAACCCCAAGTCTACCTCATTCCTGAATCTGCGCGAATATCCGAGCTATTCCGCCAACGTGCTGGGCATCTACTACAACGGCGCGGAATGCGAAATCATCTCCTCCTACAACGGCTGGTACGAGGTGGAGATCGACGGCATGCTCGGCTATTTCCGCCATGAGTACATCAAAATCAAAGGCTCGACCGGAAAAGCGACCGTGGTGTCCTCCAACGGCAAGAATGTAAACCTGCGCTCCGGCCCGTCCACAAGCTATGCCTCCATCAAGAGCGTTCAGCCCGGCACAAGCGTGAACATCCTCCTGCAGGGCAACAATTTCTGGAAGATATCCGTGAACGGAACGGTGGGCTACATGGCGAGCGCCTATCTTTCCACCTCCGGCGGATCTTCGGGCGGCGGCAGCAGCACGCCGACGACAAGCGGCTATGTGGTCGTCAACAACCCGAATGCCTCCTCTCTTCTCAACCTCCGCGAGCAGCCCTCCACCTCTGCCAAGATTTTGGCGCAGTACCCCAACGGTACGCGGTTTGAGGTCATTGCTCAGGGCGAAACCTGGTGCAAGGTTTACGGCTCGGCATCCAAGCGCACGGGCTACATGATGACCAAGTACCTGAAGCTCTACGGTCTCCCCGGCGTGCCAAGCAAGACCGTGCGGAACGGCTCTTCCTACGTCAACCTTCGCACCATGCCCTCCAAGAGCACGGGCAGCGTCATTGCCCGCATCAGCTCCGGCAGCACAGTGACCGTCCTGACCCCCGGCGATGAATGGACGCAGGTGCGGTACGGGAAACTGACGGGCTATATGATGACCTACTTCCTTAAGTAATTTTCACCGCAGCCTGTCATGCGCAGCGTAAGCTGCACTTCTGCGTGTCAAAAAACTGCGTTTTTGACACGCTCCATGCAGGATGAAACATTTCATCCTGCATGGCAAGGCTGCGGAAATGATTTTTCTGCGCTGACGCTCCGAAAAATCGCCCCGCACGACCGGCAAAGCCGGTCGATACGATCAAAAATGAAGGGGCTGCGTCCCTTCATGCATCCCCAAGAATGTCTGCGGACTTTTTTGACAGTCTGAGGCGCAGCGTAAGCTGCGCTTTTTATTTCCGGCTCGCAAGGAAATTTAGCGGAATTTAAGCGGCATTTTCATTTCGACCGCATTGACACCGAAAAAAGCAAATGCTATACTGTTGACCGAAATCGCTGATAAGTGGTGGAGTCTGTCATAGGGCTTTGATGCCCTATTTATCAGGGATTGCCGTCGGCTTGTCGGAGGGGCAGTGCCGCCTCGTTTTGCGCACTCCTGTCCTTTGCTTTCCGGCCTGCGGCGTATACTGTTTTTCTTCTAAAGCATTGAGCCTCCGACCGCCTTTTCATTCCGGTCATGCCCTCTTTCGGCTGGCCGAAAGTGAAAAGCGTCGAAATCCTTCAATATTTTAGCTGTCAAATGGTATCAAACGGCTTCACACCCTTTGTGGAGTCGTTTTTTTCCTGCGAAAATTCTCCCCTCATCGGCGTTCCCGCGCCATGCGCGGGGCGCTCGGCATCAGCGAATCGTTCCTTCATTATTTTTATCTTCATAGAGGAGGGTGGTTTTCAACCATGTTGACCGTCGTGTACTGCATCTCGTTTTTCTCCGTGGCGATTGCTATCGCTTTTGCCGTGTATCTGCACCTGTGGGTGAAGAAACAGCCTGTCGAAAACCAGATCATCAAGGATGTTTCCGCGCTCATCAAGGCAGGCGCGAACACCTTCATGCGCAAGGAATACAAAATGCTGGCGGTATTTGCCTGCGTTGCCTCCGTGCTGCTGTTCATCCTCCTGCCCACGCCGATTTGGAAGGGCGAGGGCATCCAGAAAAATCTCTGTATGGTGATTGCGTACTTGGCAGGCACGATTTTCTCCGCGATTGCCGGTAAAATGGGCATCATCGTCGCCACCTCGTCCAACGGTCGCTGCGCCGAGGCCGCGAGCCGCGACATCAAGCCCGCATTCCTTATCGGCTTCCGCGGCGGCGCCGTCATGGGCTTGGCCGTTGTGGGCATCAGTCTCTTCGGCGTGGCGGGCATCCTGCTCCTCTTCGGCGATACCACCATTTCGCTGGGCTTCTCCTTCGGCGCCAGCTCTTTGGCGCTGTTTGCGAAGGCGGGCGGCGGCATCTTCACCAAGACCGCCGATGTGAGCGCGGACTTAACGGGCAAGGTCGAACTGGGCATCCCCGAAGACGACCCGCGCAACCCCGCCGTCATTGCGGATAACGTGGGTGACAACGTCGGCGACGTCGCCGGCATGGGCGCCGACCTGTTCGACTCCAATGTCGCCGCCATGACCTCCGCGCTGGTCATCGCCTCGACCCTGCCGGCCTCCACGGGCGCGAACATCGAAATGGTGTTCCTCTATGCGGCGCTCGGCCTGATCGCCTCCATCATCGGCATCGCCACCGCGAAGATTGACAAGGACTCCACCCCGACCCGCGCTTTGAACTCCTCCACCTATGTCACCTCCGCCGTGTTTCTCGTTCTGACCGCGCTGGCGACAATCATCTGCCCCGGCTTCTCGTGGCGCATCTGGGGCGCGTCCGCCGTCGGCCTCTTGGTCGGTGTCATCATCGGCATCACGACCGACTATTTCACGGACGACAGCAAGTCCATCGTGCATAAGGTCGCGCACGCCTCTCAGTCCGGCTCTGCATTCACCATCCTGTCCGGCATTTCCTACGGCTTCATTTCCGCCCTGCCCGCCATGATCGGCATTGCGATTTCCGCCTTGGCTGCGTACAAGCTCTGCGAGCCGATGGGCACGGACTATGCGCTCTTCGGCATTGCCATGTCCGCCGTTGGCATGCTCTCCATCGTCGGCATGATCATCTCCAACGACGCTTACGGTCCTATCGTGGATAACGCCCGCGGCTTGGCCGAAATGGGCGATCTGGGTGAGGAGACCATCCGCGTGGCGGACGAGCTGGACAGCGCGGGCAACACCGTCAAGGCCGTCACCAAGGGCTTTGCCATCGGCGCGGCCGGGCTGACCGTCATCTCCCTGCTGGGCGCGTATAGGTCCGAGGCGAACGAGGCGCTGAAGGCCGCGGGACGCGCCATCATCACGGGCTTTGACTTGATGAATCCCGTCGTCTTCTTCGGCATGCTGATTGGCGCGGCCATTCCCGCCGTCTTCTCGGCCATGCTCATTTTGGGCGTGGATAAGAACGCCCAGCGCATGGTGGCGGAAATCCACCGACAGTTCCGTGAAATCAAGGGTCTGCGTGAGGGCAAGCCCGGCGTCAAGCCCGAATACGACCGCTGCATCGACATTGCCACGGCGGGCGCTTTGCGTGAGCTGATTCCCGCCGGCGTCATGACCATCATCGCCACCCTTATCGTCGGCTTCATCGGCGGCCCGCTGGCCATCGGCGGCTTCCTGATGGGCAACATCGTCAGCGGCCTGCTCCTGTCCCTGTTCATGTCCAATGCGGGCGGCCTGTGGGATAACTCCAAAAAGTACATCGAGGCCGGCAACGAGGGCGGCAAGGGCTCTGAGGCGCATAAGGCGGCCGTCGTCGGCGACACCGTGGGAGACCCCTTTAAGGATACCGCCGGCCCGTCCATCAACACCCAAATCACCGTCGTTTCACTCGTCGCGTCCCTCATGTCCGCGCTGTTTGTCGCGTTCTCCTTTTTCGGATGAGCAGCCGAGACGAAAAAATTCCGTGAATACAATCAGGACGGCGCATCCGATGCGCCGTCCTGATTGTTTATGCCGCTTGTTCCGGAAAACCGCATATTTTCACGTTTTTCCGAAATCAGGTGTTCCGATGATAAACGCAAAATACCCAGACTGTCGAAAAAGTCCGCAGACATTCTTGGGGATGCATGAGGGGGCGCAGCCCCTTCATATTTTATCGTATCGACCGGCTTTGCAGGTCGTGTGGGGAGATTTTTCGGATAGTCAGCGCAGAAAAATCATTTCCTCAGTCTTGCCATGCAGGATGAAGCAATCATCCTGCATGGAGCGTGTCAAAAACGCAGTTTTTGATACGCAGAATACCGGCATTCCGTCGGACGCCTTACTGCAGAAACTTATTGCCTTTCAGGTCATAGCGGAGAACATCCTGCCAGTTGCGGCGCAGGACGATCTCGACCG
>CAVFWQ010000015.1:0-25678 GCA_963626285.1 bacterium
CGCTGCGGCAGGGCTCCCTGCTGGGCACGGTGTTCAACGACGGCGAACGCCAAGCCATGGCCGCCGTCGATTTGGCAATTCTGCTGGCGAAGGGAGAGGCGATCACTCCCGATACTTACGCCTATCCGCTCAGCGACGGGCGCTTCGTCTGGATTCCCTATCGGCGCGTTACTCGCGAGGATTTACCGGACCCCTGATGCGCCGTTAAACAGGATTCTTTTCCGTTGCTTGCTTGCATCCTTCTCCCAATGACCATGCGGTTGTAAAAACAGGGCTGTTGCGGTGCCGATTGAACGGCTGCAACAGCCCTTTGAGGGGAAAACGGTCAGCATGCCCGCGATGGAGATACGCGCACGGTGCAAGCTCCCCTCCGTATTTTATTGTTCTCTCGCGTCTCCGTTCTGCTCCCCGCCGCCGAACAGGGAATACACGATATCCTGCGCGGCGGAGAGATCGTCATACCGGACATAGAATCGATACCTGTCGTAAAATCTTCCCACCTGCATGGACAGCGCCGCGCCCAGCACGGATTTTTTGAGGTGAGGAATGTTGCTCTGATTCAGCACGTCCGCCAGCATATCGCCCTGCAGCGCGGGCGTTTCCCGCAAAAAGCAGACATCGTCCGGCCATATGGGGCGGTATTTCCGGCTGGCGCAGACGGGACAGCTTTCCTGCTCCACGCCGGGGCGTTTGCAGTCCTCGCAGTACAGCATGGTCGGCAGTCTCCCGTCCGTTTCAGCGCCGCTCATTCAGCCTTCCCACAGCCCGTGGAGGTTGCAGTAGGCGAAGGCCGCCTCCACCTCGTCCTCCGGACAGATGTAGAAGCAGACGCTGGGCTTGTCGCCGGGCTTGAGCTCCTTGCGCTGGTTGCCTGCCTTGGTCTGCAGCGACACCCACTCGATGAAGTGCCCATCCGTCATGGGATGCTCGTCCGCTCCCACCGTCACCTGCACCCTGCCGTTTTCCACGGTATAGACGGGGACATGCTTTTCCACGGAAGCATCCGTAACGCCGGGAATCATCTCCTGCATCTTCTCCCCGCAGCAGAAAACGGGCACGCCGGTGTCCTTGACCCTGGCGATGATATTGCCGCAGCGCTGGCAGCGATAGAATTTCTGTTCCATGCCATCAGACTCCTTTCCTCCGTCGGACGGGCAGGCGCATTCCACCTGCCCGTCCCGTTTCATTGTATGCAGTGCGCAGCCGCGCCTGCCTGAATTACGGTTTCTTATACCCGCACTTGGGGCAGACGCCGTTTTCATCCAGCGCGATGCCGCACAGCGGGCAGCGGTCCACCGTCAGATGGGGTTCAAAGCAGGCCGAGGCCGTGTTCACGCCGCTGGAGAAGGTCAGCTTGACGATGTTCAGCTTATCCTTGAGCAGCTCGTACACGATTTTTATCATGCCCTCCACGGTCATGGTCTCCTTCGTCACCACCAGACGGCAGTCGGGGTACGCGGTGGCCAGCTCCGTCCTAAAGGCGGGTCCCTTCATCACGTTGTTGGGATGGCCGTCCTTGATGCCCTGCTTTTCATAAACATCCAAGACGGCGGGCAGCAGCGGGTCGTCATGGCGCAGGATCAGCGCGTGGTCGAAGTTTTGCAGCACGTCCCATGCGGTCTTTTGAATCTCGTTGCAGGGGAACACCATGTTCACGCCCTCGTTGACCGAGCCCTCCACCTCGATGGTGAGAATGCCGGTATGACCGTGAAGATACTGTGCTTCGCCCTTAAAGCCGTAAAAGCGGTGTGCATACTGCAGATCAAGTTTTGCAATGCTCCTCATGGTTGATTCTCCTTTTTTCTCTATATTTACGGGATACAGCGCCCGTATGCGCTCCATAGGGGTTCAGCGTCTCCGCCTCTGTTCACAGCGGTTCAAAATCGGCTGCTCCGTGCTTGCAGAGAGGGCAGATATAGTCCGGCGGGAGCGTGTCTCCCTCATAGACATATCCGCATATCCTGCATACGAAGCCATTCTTGTTCGCCGGCTGCGGCTTTGGCTTGATGTGCTTTTGGTAATAGGTATAGCTCACGGTTTCCGCATCGGACAGTATTTTTCCCTCGGTCGGCGTGCACAGGAACAGGATGTGGGAGCCAAGGTCCTCTTCCCGCTCGACCGCGAGCGAGAGAAAGCCGTTTGCGTGCCTCGGCAGGACGATCAACCCGTTGCCGCTTCTTTCGGCCGTATAGCCGTCGAGCTTGTCCGTATCCCGTCCGCTCTGATACCCAAAGCGCCGGAACACCTCAAACGGCGTGTCCTCTGTCAGGCTGTTGACGTTCAGCACGCCTGTTTTTTGAATGAGCCCGCAGGAGTAGTTTTGCTTGCTCACGCCGACGGCAATAAGCGCAGGTGTGCTTGTGACCTGCATCACGGTGTTGACGATGCAGCCGTTGTCCTTTTCTCCGTCCCTCGTCGTGAGGATGTACAGGCCGTAGCCGATTTGATACAGGGCTTTGGGGTCAAACGTTCCCTCAGCCATATCAGTAATTCTCCGCGTGAAGCTCAAAGTAGCTCAGGGGATGCTCGCAGGTCGGGCAGACTTCGGGTGCCTTCGTGCCCACCACGATGTGGCCGCAGTTGCGGCACTCCCACACCTTCACCTCGCTCCTTGCGAACACCTCGGCCATTTCCACGTTCCTGAGCAGCGCCCGATAGCGCTCCTCATGGTGCTTTTCGACCGCCGCCACCAGCCGGAAGCGCTTCGCCAGCTCATGGAAGCCTTCCTCATCGGCGGTCTTGGCAAAGCCGTCGTACATATCCGTCCACTCGTAATTCTCGCCCTCGGCGGCATGAAGCAGGTTCTGCGCCGTATCGCCGATGCCGTTCAGCTCCTTGAACCAGAGCTTTGCGTGTTCCTTTTCGTTCTCGGCCGTTTTCAGGAACAGCGCCGCGATTTGCTCATAGCCTTCCTTTTTCGCCACGGATGCAAAGTAGGTGTACTTGTTTCTCGCCTGGGATTCGCCCGCAAAGGCCGCCTCCAGATTTTTTTCGGTTTGGGTTCCTGCATATCGGTTTTGTTCATTCATGATAGACCGCCTCCATTGTTTTCATGTACGGTTCTGAAATGCGATAACCGTTCTCACTTTCAATATACCCTGTATTCCGTCCGCTGAAACAGCCAAAAAATGTTTTTTCTTCGTCATCATCTGCCTGACCGCTCGGCCGCAGGCGCCTGACGCGGCATTCACCGTTTATCATGCTGCCGCATCCATCCTTTTAATTATTGTTGCGGTTATGGTGAGGAACTGCTGTGACCATCTCAATGCTGAGCAACCGCAGAATATAAAAAAATCCTTTTCAATCTGAGATAAAAAATGAGCTGCCGGACGACGGCGACAAACCGTCGTACAGCAGCCGTTTGACACGCTTATTTGAAAAGGGCTGTCCCAAAATAAACTGAGAAGAGCAAAAAAGCCAGCCCCTTTTATATCCCCTTCGCTTCCTGCTACCTTCTCTTCCCCGTGCCCAGATATTTCCCGAATTCATTCATGCGTTCCAGCGTCATGCCGCAGCCGCGGGCGATGCATTCCTGCGGGTTGTCCGCCGTGCGGCAGCCGATCTTGAGGGCGATGGAGATGGCCTCGGCCAGGCCGTTCAGCATCGCGCCGCCGCCGGTCAGGACGATGCCGGAATCAAAGATGTCCGCCGCCAGCTCTGCGGGCGTATGCTCCAGCACCGCGTGAATGTTTTCAATGAGCTGCTGCAGCGGCTCGTCAATGGCCTCGGTGATTTCATCGGACATGATGTGCAGCACCTTGGGCAGCCCCGTGATCAGGTTGCGGCCGGTCACATCGCTGGGGATCTGCTCCGCACGCGGCATGGCCGAGCCGATGCGCTCCTTGAGCTCCGCCGCCGTCACCTCGCCGATGAGCAGGTTGTGCTTGCGCCGGATGTAGCGGATGATGGCCTCATCGAAGAGGTCGCCGGCGACCTTCACGCTGTCGCGCACGATGGAGCGGCCTTGGGAAAGAACGGCGATCTCCGTCATGCCGCCGCCGATGTCCACCAGCATCTGCCCGTAGGCCTCGTTGAACGGCAGTTCCGCGCCGATGGCGGCGGCAATGGGGCGCTCCATGATTTGCGTGCGGCGAACGCCCGCTTCGAAGAGGGCGGTTGTCAGGCTGTGCCGCTCGACCTCGTTTACGCCGGACGGCAGGGACAGGATGACACGCGGCCCGCCGAATAAGCGCTTGCCGACGACCTTGACGACGAAAAAGCGAAGCAGCGCACTGGCCATTTCAAAATCGGCCACCATGCCGTCCCTGAGCGGACGCATGACCTCGATGTTGCCCGGAGCGCGCCCCAGCATTTTGCGCGCTTCCTCACCGACCGCCAAAACATGCCGCGTTTCACGGTCCACGGCGATGACGGCCGGCTCGTTCAGAATAATGCCTCGACCGCGCCCGTAAAAAAGGATATTCGCCGTGCCAAAGTCGATGCCCAAATCTACCTGTGCCATGAAAATTCCCTCGGTTAAACATAAACTTTTTAGGAATTGCCGCATACAAAAAACAGCTTCGCGGCAAGAACCTGTTTTCCTTATTCGACATGAAATCATGATCTCCTTCTTTTGCCGAAAAAAATGGGACGTGTATACCACAAATCGTGCGTATCGGTGCAAAAACCGGCGTCCATTCTCCACACAGCCCGTGAAATCCCGACCTTTCTTTTTCCGTACCGCATTCGGTCGAAAAAGCCGGAAGCCGTGTTAAAAAAACGTGATTTGGGGAAACGAAAGAAATTTGACCATGAAAAACAAGGAAAATGGAAATATTTGGATGCGAATTCCGTCATTTTCAAGGAAAAACAGCAGCCGCGCTTGACGAACACCTGCCGGACAGCTATACTGACAGTGTTCAGAATAAGAACAAACGTTCCTGTTTTAAAGACTGAAAAGCGGAGGACTAAAGCGAGGAAGCAAACGCTTTCAAGCGCGCAGTCGACGAACCGAGCACAACATCGGAGGGAGATGACAAAATTGCTCAGTATGCCAATCTACAGGCGCCTGTATGCGCAGATGCGGCTCAGGGGCTTCAGCGTGGGCACGCTGGCGCAGAATGCGCACATGGGGTATGAATCAATGCGGGTGAAACTGCTGGGCGAGCGGGGCTTTTCCCTGGAGGAGGCCATCCGCATCAAGCGGGCACTGGCATTTCAGGGCACATTGGAAATGCTGTTCGAACAAAACGGCGGGAGGGAGGAGACTTGAATGCCCGGCCGTTTTTGAGGATGCAGGCGGGAGAGGAGACGGCTGCGGCAGGCGGTGCAGCCGCTTCTGAGCAGGGGCGGACGGCACGCGCAAGCGCGAAGGAAATATTGGAAAGCGGACGGGCCATCGACGCTCAAATCAGCGTACTGCTTTCGGACATTTCCCGTCTGAGCAGGTGGCGGAACATCGCGTGGGGCGCGAGCAGGGAGATAGCCGAGGAACGGCTGGATGCCCTGCGGCGGGAGGCGCTGGCGCAGATGGAGGCGCTTAAAAAGCGGCGCGGGGCGCTGAGCGCGCTCATCGAGCAGGTGGAAAATGCCGATATCCGCAGGGTGCTGGCGCTTCGCTGCCTGACATACAAGACATGGCTGCAAATCGGCATGCTGCTGAACATGGACGAAAGCACGGCGAGACGAAAATACAGGCAGGGGCTTGAGATGCTTGACGCGGCGCTCCAGGCGGGAATCCAAAGTCGATCAGAGCAAAGCGAAGAGCGAAAAAACCGGGCGTAAGAAAACGCATTTCTCAGACTGTCAAAAAGTCATCAGACATTCTTGGGGATGCATGAAGGGGCCGCAGCCCCTTCATATTTAATCGAATCGACCGGCTTTGCCGGTCGGGCGGGGCGATTTTTAGGATAGTCAGCGCAGAAAAATCATTTCCGCAGCTTACCATGCAGGATGAAGCAATCATCCTGCATGGAGCGTGTCAAAAACGCAGTTTTTTGACACGCAGGGGAGAGAGAGGAAGCTCATTCCTTTTTTATGCCGGCCGATTCGGCCTGCGCCATCTATCGCCATGATTGTCAATCCGTCCGAAACATGGTATACTATATTATGGAAATGCTTTGGCATTTTCATTCAAAAAAGGCTGATTTCAGTGTAGGACTTGAAAAGGGAGCGCAGCATGAAGCGGCATTCAAACGCTGATAAACATTCATCCGATGAGCGAATCGACAAAAGCGCATCCGTTTCGGATGCGGAGAAGAGTCTGTTAAAGAAAAAACGCATCATTGCCATTGCCTCGGTCGTGATTTTGCTGGTCCTGATGGGCTTGGTCGGGTACTTTGTCGGAAAGCCGCTGGTCAAGATGGCCAGAGAGCCGGCGCAGTTCCGCGAATATGTGCAGAGCAGGGGGATGTGGGGGCAGCTCATCATGACAGGCATCATGGCGTTGCAAATCGTGGTGGCGCTGATTCCCGGCGAGCCGTTTGAGGTGGGAGCCGGCTATGCCTTCGGCGTTTGGGAGGGCACGGCGCTGTGCCTCACCGGGGCGGCGCTGGCCACGGCGGGCATCTTCGCGCTGGTCAAAAAATACGGCAGACGGTTCGTGGAGCTGTTCGTGGATACGGAAAAAATCGACAAGTGGTCGTTCATGCAGGACGAACAGAAATTAGACGGGCTTCTGTTCCTCCTCTTCCTCATTCCCGGCACGCCCAAGGACATTCTGGTCTATCTGGCGGGGCTGACTCCGGTGACGCTGCCGAAATTCCTGTTGATTACCACCATTGCGAGAATCCCGTCCGTCATCTCCTCCGCCATCTTCGGGCATTATGTCAACGCCCAGCGCTACACGGTGGCCGTCATTGTCTACGGCGTGACGGCTGCGGTCAGCTTAATCGGCGTGCTGCTGTACAGGAAATGGTCAAAGACGCACGAGCATCGGCATCAAAAAAAGCGGGAACAAGAGACATGATAAAGCAAAAAACAGGCAGGCTGCGCGAATTTCGCGCCATTTTGATTCTTCTTTTGACGGCGGGCATCTGGGGCTTTGCGTTTGCCGCCCAGCGGCAGGCGTCCTTCTATCTGAGCCCCTTCACCTTCGGCGCGTCCCGCTTTCTGATGGGTGCGGCGGCGCTGTACCTGTTTGTACTGCCCAAGGATAAGAAAAACGGGAAGAGCTTCACGAAAACAGAGTGGCGAAACGGCGCTGTCGTGGGCGCGGTGCTGTTTGCGGCGGCGACCTTGCAGCAAATCGGCATCGGCCTCACCAGCGCGGGGCAGGCGGGCTTTTTGTCCGCGCTGTATGTGGTGCTCGTTCCCGTCATCGGCCTGCTGTTCGGACGTAAGACGAACGGCGCGACATGGCTGGCGCTGCTGCTGGCCGTCCCCGCGCTCTACCTGCTGTGCATGACGGACGGCGGCTTTCATGTGAGCATCGGCGATGCGTGGCTTTTGTCCTCCGCCGTTTTCTGGGCGCTGCATATCCTGTTCACCGACCGCTTTGTGCGCGGCACAGACCCTCTGCACCTGTGCGTCGTCCAGTTTTTCGTCTGCGGCGTTCTCAACCTTGCCTGCGCGCTGCTGTTTGAAACGACGAGCGTTGAAAATATGCGGAAAGCGCTCTGGGCTGTTTTGTATGTGGGTCTGATGTCCACGGCGGTGGCGTACACCCTGCAGGCCATCGGCCAGCGCGATGCCAAGCCCGCTCACGCGGCGCTCGTTCTGTCGACGGAATCGGTCTTCAGCGTCATTGCGGGGGCGCTCCTGCTCGGCGAAAGGATGACGACGCCCGCGTATTTTGGCTGTGTGCTGATGTTTGCAGCCGTGGTGCTGTCTCAGCTGAGGAGCGCAAAGGAGGAGCCTCATGTTTGATATGGACGCGCAGGCGCGGTACTTCGGCGTGACGGCGGTGGAAAACATCTTCCTCACGGAATATATGCCCGCCGCCAAGGGCGAATATGTCAAGGTGTATCTGGCGGCGCTCTATCACGCGGCAAGGCCGGACGAAAAATTCGGCGTAGAGGAACTGGCGCAGGAGCTGAGCATGCAGCCCTCGGAGGCGGAAGCGGCGCTCCGCTATTGGGAGCGGCGCGGGCTGCTGTCGCTCATCGCGGGCGAAAAGCCCACCTATCGGCTGTATTCGATGGCGCAGCGTGTCCTGTCCGGTCAGGACAGGCTGCTCAAGCCCGATGAAGACTATGTGGCGTTCGCCGAAAGCGTGTATGCCCTCTTCGGCGAGCAGCGCAAGGTCACGCCGTCCGAGATTTCCCTTGCGTATGAGTGGGTGCAGGACGTCGGGCTTCCGCAGGAGGCGGTGCTGCTGCTTTTGAGCCACATGAAGGCGACCCGCGGCGTTCGGTTTTCCTTTAAGCGGGCGCAGGAGCTGGCGGCGCGGATGAAGGAGGACGGCGTTGCGGACTACGAGCAGGCGGAGGACTATCTCCGCTTTGAAGGCGAAATCCTGTCCGGCGCAAAGGCCGTTCTGCGCAGGATGCGGCAGTTCCGTATGCCCTCGGAGGACGAGATGCTTCTGTATAAGAAGTGGCGCGAGGAATGGGGGCTTCTGCCCGACATGATTTTGGAATCCTGCGCGGAGACCACGGCGGCGACCAACCCCAGCTTCAAATATCTGGACAAGGTGCTGGAGCATCGGGCGGGGCGCACGAAGCAGGAGATCAGCGAAAACGAAGCGCTGATGCGGCAGGCGAACGAATTAAAGAGCGCGCTCGGCAGCAGGGGCGCGGCTTCATCCATCGCCAATGTGTACAGGGACATGGCGCGTTCCATGCCGCATGAGGTCATTTTGCTGGCGGCCTCCGAATGTGCCAGACGCGGCAAGCACGGCTTGGACGATGTGGAGGGCCTGCTCGGCGCATGGGAAGAGCGCGGCCTCAAAACGGCGCAGGCCGTGCGGGATTATCTGAGCGTCGAGCGGCCGCAGAACCTGTTCCTCAAAAAGATGTTCGAGGCGGCGGGGCATCGCGGCGAGCCGACGCCGGAGGACAGGAAGCGCCTGTCCGCGTGGCGGAGCCGCGGCGCGCAGGACGACCTGCTTTTGCTGGCGGCGAGCCGAGCGGCGCAGGCAGAGGGCGCAAAGATGCGCTATGCCGAAACGCTCATTGACAGCTGGCTGGCCGAGGGTGCGCACACCGCGCAGGAGGCGGCGGAGCTGAGCAGCGGCTACAAATCGGCCAAAGCACAGAATAACCCCAGGAACGCCTATGAGCAGCGCACCTATACCGATGACGAATTGGAGCGCGCAGCCGGCACGGATGAATTGCTGAAGGAGGCACGGGAGCAATGATGAACGCGGCTCTGCGGGAGCAGATCATGGAAAGCTACCGTTTGCAGCGTGAACAAAACGCCCGCGAGGAGCGGCGGCGGCGCGAGGAGGTCAGTCAAAAAGACCCGCGCATTGCGGAGCTGATGCAAAAGCGCCACGAGATGATTCTGTCCTCCGTCCGCAGCGCGTTCGAGCAGGTGGAGGCGGGCGATTTAGAGCAGCGGATGCTTCAATACAATGCCCGCATTCGGGCGCTGCTCAGGGAAAACGGCCTGCCGGAAAACTATTTGGAGCCGGTCTATGCCTGCGAAGCCTGCCGCGATACGGGCTATGTGGGCGAAATCAGGAAGACGGAATGCGCCTGCATGAAAAAAAAGGCCGCCCAAATGACCGACCGCGTGTCGAGCGAGGGGCAGACCTTTGAGACCTTTGACGAAAATGTCTTTCCGGAAGTGGCCGTGGACGGAAACGGCACGACCCAAGGTCGGCTCATGCGCGTCATCCGCACCATCTGCGAAAAGTACGCAGACGCCTTTCCCAACCAGCAGCCCAGGGATATGCTTCTCTACGGCGGCAGCGGGCTGGGCAAGACCTTCCTGCTGTCCTGCATCGCGCAGCGGGTGCTGGAGCGCGGGTACAATGCCGAATGCGTGACCGCCTATGATATGCAGGCGGTCCTGCGGCGGGCGTACTTTTCCGGAACGGCCGAGGCGGACTATCTCTTTTCCGCCGAGCTTTTGCTGGTGGACGATTTGGGCATGGAGCCGCTGATGGAGAATGTCACCGCCGTGCAGCTTTATAACCTGCTCAACGAGCGCCGCCGCGCAGGGCTGCCCACCGTCTTCAGCAGCAACCTCACCATGCAGGACATCAAGGCCCGCTACACCGAGCGCGTATCCTCCCGCCTGCTGGACGGGGAGCAGTGCAGGGTATTGCATCTGTTGGGAAAAGATATCCGTTTGACCAGATAAGAAAGAAGGAAACAGAAAGTTTGAGCAGCGCAAGATTTGCATTATTCGTGGATTTGGAAAACTGCGGCGCAAAGGCCGCGACGCTGAACAGCGTCCTGGAAAAGGTGAAAATCAGGGGCGACATTTTACTGGGCAAGGTATACGGCTATACGGACAGGTTTTCGGATTTGAAGGAAATTTTGCTCAGCAACACCTTCACCGTCGTGCCGTCCCTTCGCTACGGCATCTCCCAAAAGAACAATGCGGACATTCTTTTGGTCATTGACGCGCTGGAGGTGGCGTACACCAACCCGCTCATCGACAGCTTCTGCATCGTATCCGGCGACAGCGATTATACGCCGCTTGTCGGACGGCTCAAGTCCATGGGCAAATTCGTTTTGGGCATCAGCCGAAGCGAGGCCGCCAGCTCCGTGTTCATCAACGCCTGCAACGAGTTTCAGTTCCTGGAGTCCGTCAACGCGACCAGCCGCGAGACCCGCGGCAAGCGCCGCACGGCTTCGGCGGATGAGCCGCTGGATTTGGCGGGGCTGTCCAAGCAGGTGGAATCCATCCTGACCGAGCAGGCGGACGAGGACGAGATGTACGCCAGCGAATTAAAGGGTGTTTTGCTGCGTCTCCGCCCCGATTTCAACGAAAAAAGCTACGGCTGCGCCACCTTCGGCAAGCTCTTAAACAAGCTGGAGCAGGAGACGGGCGCCATTCACATCAAGAACGACAACTACAACCTCCTGGTGTCCCTGAACGCCGATGCCCCGCAGTCCGACAAAAAGGTGCTGTCCAAGGCCAACTGGCAGGCGGCGTTCACCGAGCAGCTCCGCCACTACAAGGACGACGGCTTTGACCGCATCAACCCGTCCATTCTGAAGGCCGACATTCAGGCCGCGTACCCCGATTTTCAGGAGCGAAGCATCGGCTTCAAGCGCTTCTCTGATGTCCTCAAGCAGCTTGAAAAGGACGGAGCGCTGAATTTGGAAATGGATGAGCAGAAGAATCTGTTGGTCAAAATCGTTTAATCAAAAAGGGAGAGGGTATTTGTGGCCGGCTACGGCGAATGGACGGCTTGCGATTTGAGCGATGTCAGTCCTCTGTTTGCAGGGGAGCTGCCGAAATTTGCATCCGGCGCGCGCAATTTTTCCCGCGAGACGGCGCGGCTTTCGCTGGAGCTCTCGGCGCTGGCGTATTCCTTTGAGGTCGAGCCGTGGGAAAATGCGGGCTGGACGGATGTTTCCTTTCAGGTGGACAACCGGCTGATGAGCGGCGAAAGGCTGAACGCGGGCGGCAATCTCTGGAAGGGCGC
The DNA here is from genome assembly GCA_963626285.1 of bacterium. Lineage (GTDB taxonomy): Bacteria > Bacillota > Clostridia > Christensenellales > Aristaeellaceae > CAVDRM01. Next base: position 11,486 of record CAVFWQ010000015.1, read on the forward strand.
CGTGCGCGAGGCCATGCAGCACCTTGCCCGCGCACGGGTGCAGCGCCGCGATCCCGTCAGCCAGTTTTTCGGCATGCGCCGTCAGCAGGCGGGGCAGGCCGATACCTGCAAGGCCGTCATCATGCTCCATCAGGACGGGGACGGCCGCTATCTGGTCGCTGTCGGCTTCATGGGCACGGGCAGGCGGCTGTATGACTGGGTGTCCAATCTGCGCGTGAAGGCGGAGGACGGCTTCCACGAGGGCTTTTTGCAGCTTACCCGCGAATTTTTAGAGAACATGGATGAAATCGAATTCCCGTCCGCCGCGAAGGAGCTGGGCTTGGAGCGCCTGACCTTGAGCGGCATCATCGAGGAAATGAAGGGAGAAAACAGCCGCTTCCGCCTCTGGGCTTCCGGGCACAGTCAGGGCGGGGCAGTCCTGCAAATTTTCTTTGATTTTCTGCTGCGTGCGGGCGTGCGTCGGGAAAATCTGACGGGCATCGGCTTTGCCTCTCCGTCCGTGGACAGCGGCGCGGTGCGGCGTCCCGTGCTTTTGTACCCCATCACCCATGTGCTGAACGCGGAGGATGTGGTGCCGCGGGTCGGTGCGCTCTCCCATTTGGGGCAGTGTCTCGTCTATGTGCCGAGCAGGAGCGAATACGCCTTCTTGTATCGGAGCGCAGAGGACGAGCCGTGCTTCCTCGCCCTGCATCAGGTATTGTTCGGCCTTCGGGACACGGCGCAGTGCCTTCTGTTCGGCATTGCGCTCATGCGCGCCCTTGCGCTCATGCCGACGGAGGAAATCGCCGCCGCGGTTCACGGCGCCATGGCGCGGCTCATGCCGGACAAGGCCTTCACCATACTGGATGAAAAGCTGGACGCAGGGCTTCGCTTCGCCGCCCGCCATCTGGCCGTCCGCTATGCGGACTGCACGGGGAAGACGTTCCTGCCGAAGGATACGTTAGAACGCTATGAAAAAATCCAGCTCAAGCTGCTGAAGACCTACGGCGGCACGGCCTTTTTGCGCGCCTTTTCGCTGAACGCCACCCTGCCGCATAAATTGGCCGTTACCGATGACGGCAAGGCCAGCGTTGCGCCGTACCTTTTCATCGTCCGGCGCGGGCTGGAGGGCTTGAAGCAGGTGCCTCTCGTCAGCGGCGCGATGCCCGCCTATATGACGCCCCGCGCCAAGGGGCAGCCCGTCCGCCCGCAGCGCCATGACCGTCTGCATCCGCTGTCCTCCATGCGAAAAGTCAGAAAAATAAAAAAACGGCATTCGGCGGTGCAGCTCAATCATTGAAAGACTCGTCTGTTTTAGCAGGCAGTCACGCATCACACCCCACATGGGAAGGAGCAGAATATGCAGAAAAAATGGCTATTTGCAGCGGCGTTATGCATCGCATTGTTCGTCATGATCGGGGCGTGTGCCGAGGTGCGCATCAACGAGGTCATGCTTTCGACGGCGACCTTTGAAAACGGCGAGGCGTATGAATGGCTGGAGCTGCACAACAGCGGCGATACGGCGCAGACCTTAAACGGCATGACGCTGTGCTATACGCGGAAGGATCAAACGCAGACCTACACGTTTTCCGCCGCGCAGACGCTGAAGGCCGGCGCTTATGCCGTCGTCTTTTTCACGGGCAACGACACGGTCGCGGACACGAAGACCGCCTTTTACGCGCCCATCGACGTTTCCAAAAAAGGCGGCACGATAACGCTTTACGATGCGAACGGTCAAAAACTCGATGAGATGACGCTGGACGAGCAGTGGGGCGATATTTCCTTCGGCCGGGTTGCGGACGGCGAAACGCTGCAGTTTTTTGAAACGCCGACCCGCGGCGAAAAAAATCCCTCTATCGGCTATGACGAGCGGACGCGGGCGGTCATCTTTTCCGCAACGGGCGGCTTCTTTGATTCGGCCTTTTCTCTGACCGCCTCCTCCGAAACGGGCGCTGTCATCCGCTACACCTTGGACGGCAAAATGCCCACAGAGCAGTCGCCCATCTGGTCGGGCGGACTTCAGCTGAAAAGCGGCGTGAACGTCGTCCGTGCGCGTGCATTCATCGCGGGCAAGCTGCCCTCCGAAACGAAGACGCAGACCTATTTTGTGGGCGTCAGCCGCGCCGTGCCGGTCGTTTCCCTGACAACGGACGAAAAATATCTCTTTGACAACAAGACCGGCCTTCTGGTGTCCGGCAGCGGCAAGACGGCAAACTACTATAAAGACTGGGAATACCCCATCAACGTCGAATACTACAACGCGGACAATACGCAGGAAATCAATCAGATGGCGACCTTCCGCGTGACCGGCGCGACCTCCCGCAAGTACGGTCAAAAGGCCATCTCCCTCTTTGCCCGCTCCGCGCTGGGCGATAAAATGTTTTATTTTAATCCGTTTGAAAACCGCGAGGGCTATGAAGGCTACAAGGCGCTCACCCTGCGGGCAGGCGGTACGGAGAGCTTCAAGACCCGCTTCAAGGATGCCATGATGGTGAAGCTGGCCAACGGCATGGATATCTTCTATCAGGAGTCCGTCACCTGCGTGGTGTACCTGAACGGCGCATACTGGGGGCAGTACAACCTGCGCGAACGCATCAACAAGCATTCCTTAGCGGCCTTTGAAGGCATCACGGACGAGAAAACCATCGACGGCGTGACCATCATCAAGGGACGCGGCGAGGTGTCGCAGGGGACGATCGACGAGTGGAACGCGCTCATCAAATTCATGAAAAAGAACAGCCTCAAGGACGAGGACAACCTGAATTACGTCCTGGAGCAGTTCGATGTGGACAGCTATTTTACCATGGTCGCCTTTGAAATCATCTCCGGCAACGGCGATATCGGCAACCAGCGGATGTACAAGTTCCCCGGCGGCAAGTGGAAGGCCGTCCTCTATGATTTGGATGCCGCCATGCAGAACACTAAGCGTACCCCACTCAACTATTTTCTAAAATCCCTCACTGCATCCAATTCCCTCTTTTATCATGAACCGTTCGCCGCGCTGATGAAGAACGACCAGATGAAGGACAAGTTCCTGACCATCTGCGGAAAAATTTTGAGCGAAAAATTCATTTATGCCGACCTTTCCGCACAAATCGACCAATGGGTGGCGACATTAGAGCCGCTCATGGAGGAACAAATCGCCCGTTGGCCGAAATGCAGCCCCTCCTCCTTGGGCACATGGAAATACGAGGTCAACGCCTTCCGCAAGATCGCCCGTACCCGCCCCAAGGCCGTGGTCAATTATCTGGTGAAGCAGTATAAGCTGACCAAGGAGCAGAAGGAATATTATTTCGGAGCATTTTTGGCAAAGCAGGACTAAAAAGGAGGACTGAAGGATGCTGAAGAAGAGGCTTGCCGCCGTGCTGACGGTCGTGCTTTTGCTTTTGCCCATCGCATCGGCCTTGGCGGAATATGAGCCGCTGCTGGCCGTCGGCGGCAGCTTTGTCTATGCGCGGGACGATCAGGGCGTTCTCCGCGTCTGGGGCGATAACCAGTACGGTCAGCTCGGAAAGGGCTCGAACAAGCAGAGTAAAAATCCCGCCGTGTTCAAAACGAAGAATGCGGACATTGATGTGACGGAAATCAAGGGCATCTACGCCGGATGCGACTACTCCTATTTTCTGATGAACAACGGCGATATCTACGGCGCCGGCAACAACCTGAACGGCGCCATGACCTGCAAAAAGGGATACTGCTCCACGCATGTCAAAATCGCGCTGGACGACAAGACCGTCACCGTCATTGCGCCCGGCTTTGGCCATACCTTGGCCTTAAATGAGGCCGGAGAGGTCTACGCTTGGGTGCGCAACAATGCCGGTCAGGTCGGAAACGGCAAGACGGTCGCCGTGTATGAGCCTGTCAAGCTGGAGCTTCCGCGCATCACGGCCATCGCGGCAGGCGGCAAATTCTCCGTCGCGCTGGATGAAAACGGCGTGCTGTGGGGCTGGGGAGACAATACCAACCACGAGCTTTCCGCCGAAAATGTTAAAGCATACAAAACGCCCGTTCCGATCGACACGGGCGGGCTGAAAATTCAGATGATCGACGCAGGCGGCTCGTACATCTCCTGCGTCGATACAGGCGGCGTCCTGTATATGTGGGGCATCAACGCCGAAAATCAATGCGGCTTTGATTCAAACGGAAAGGATGTTTTGACGCCGACCGCCGTTGAGCTGCCGCTGCCTGTCGTGTATCTCGCTTCCTACAGTTCGCAGACCTATGTCATCCTGTCGGACGGCTCGCTGTGGGGCTGGGGCAACAACACCTACGGTCAGCTTGGCTTGGGCTTTCGCACGGCCAGCGGCAAGGGTGTGACCGTCAGCAAAATTTGGGACAGCGACGTCGTCATGGTGCAGGGCGGCAGCCTGTGCATGACCGCCATGCTCAGGGACGGCCGCCTTTTGACCGCAGGCATCAACAAATTCGGTCAGCTCGGCCTCGCCACAAAGGAGTACGAGATCGCGTCCATCTTTGAAAACGGGATGGATCTGATTGTGGAAGACGATGCGGACGGCGTGTAAAGAAGCGCTCGGAGGTATGGGCGGCATCATGCGGCGCTCAGCGCCTCGTTAAATGGCTTCTGCCCGCAAAGGCCGGAAGGCGTACGGCCATCATGCCTGTAAAGCAATGACTGATTGACCCGCCCCGTAAGCGGCAAATTTTTTACTGCTTACGGGGCGGGTGCTTTTTTTCTGAAACACAGATAAAATTTGTCCGAAGCGGATATGATTTCGAGGGGAAAAGCATGCTATTTTCTTCCGTCACCGAATATCAAACACGCTTCGCACCCTGAATTTTGTCCCGTGTCCGCGCAGAATTCTGATGTGTTTTTCATCCGCGTGGAGGTCAAAGTAATTGTCGTCCAAGAGGACGTCGCCGTCATCACAGATGATTTCCGTCTGTCGGGCGTATGCTTTTGCTGAAACGACAAGCGTATCCTCTCCCTCCGGCCGTACGGAAAGAGCGGGGTCAGCAAAGCGGAAATGCTTCGGCGCGCAGAAGAGGACAGAGCCGTCCGAAATCTTCCTGCCGTCTGTATAGAGCGCATAAGAGACATAGTGCCCGTACAAATCGGCGTCTGGGAAGTCGTGGCGCTCAAACCATTTTGCGCTCAGGGCAGGTACGTCCGCCGTTTCTTCGCCTTGGCAGAGTATCTCTCCCTTGGCATTGCGCAGCGCCCACCGCGCAGCGGCATGGACGGCCTGCATCGTCTCGTTGGATATATTCAGCCTGATGCTCCGGCGTACGGCGCTTTCGGGCATCTCGGCATTGATATTGGTGCGCTGGGTCAGCGTCCCCTCCTCCTCGCAGGAGAGCAGCACGGGCGCAAAGAAGCGCTTGGAGGCATAATGCAGCGCCTTCCAGCGGCCAAAATAGTCAACGGAAGACCAGCTTGCCACAGGCCAGCAGTCGTTGAGCTGCCAATACACCGCGCCCATGCAGCGGCCGCGGTTGCGCCGCCAATGCTCCACGCCGCAGCGAATGGCTTCCGCCTGCAAAAGCTGGGAGGCGTACAGCAAGGTGTCAAAGTCTTTCGGATAAAGGAAGGTGTCCGCCAGATACTGCAGAATTTTCCCGTTGGCGGACTGATTGCGCTGGTGCTTTTCCATAATGCGGGAAAATACATTCCTGTCCTCCGGCAGGGCAAAGCTCTCCACCGTTTTCAGGCAGGGGAAGGACTGGAAGCCGAATTCCGAAACATACCGAAAAAAATGTTCTCTGTATGCCGTAAAGGGCTTGCCCGCGTGCCAGACCGCCCAATAATGGACATCGCCGCGGTTTTCGGCGCTCGGCTCGTCAAAGCTGCCGCCCGAAGAGGGAGACGCCGGCCAATAGAAGGTGTCGGGCGCCAGCTCGCCCGCCATCTGCGGCAGGATGTATTCATACATTTTGATATAATCCGCCACCTGCGCGGGCGTCGGGTCATACCACCTTTCCGCAACGCCCTGCTCCATCTCGTTGTTGCCACAAAAAAGCCCCAGGGACGCATGATGCCGCAGGCGCTTGATATTATCCGCAAATTCGGCGCGGATGTTCGCTTCAAACGCGGGCGTCAGCTCATACATGGCGCAGGCGAACATAAAGTCCTGCCAGACGACCAGCCCCAGCTCATCGCAAATATCATAGAACCAATCGTCCGGATAATAGCCGCCGCCCCAGACGCGGATGACATTATGGTGCGCCATGGCCGCATCGCTCAGCAGCCTGCGCGTGCGTTCCGGCGTTACGCGGCGAAGAATGTTGTCCTCCGGAATGTAGTCCGCGCCCATCGCAAAGACGGATACGCCGTTGACGCAGGTCTCAAACGATTCTCCCCACGCATCCTTTTCACGGCGCATGGTCAAAGTGCGAAGGCCGATCCTGCGCTCCCAGACATCCAGAATGTTTCCCGCATCGTCCGAGAGCTCCGCCCGCACAATATACAGCGGCTGCTTTCCATAGCCGTTCGGCCACCAGAGCAGGGGATGCTCAATGCAGAGGCCGCTTTCCTTCGTGCGCAGCGCTTCCCCGTCCGGCGTGACGACCGTATAGCTTAGATGCATTGTCCCTGCGGCATACCGCGCAATTTCCGGAAAAAAGGAGAGCGTGACCCTGCCGTCCGCATGCTCCTGATGCACGCGCACGCTGACAAGGCGGCCAAGCCGGACGCGCCGAATGGAAATATCGCGCCAGATGCCCGCGTCGGGCAGGCGAGGGCCCCAGTCCCAGCCGGACATGCAATGGGCCTTGCGCAGGAAGGGAAAGCCCGTGGTGCAGTCGGTCGAGCCGTCCACGCGGGACCGCGCATAGGCTGCCTTTTCAAAGCGGTTCGGGGAGGAAAACAAAATCTCGATTTGATTTTCTCCCGCATGCACGAGCGGACGAACGTCTTGAATCCACGTCCTGTGCATGTTATCGGCCTTCAGCGCTTCCCGACCGTTGACCGTCACTGCGGCCAGCGTATCCAGCCCCTCGCAGGTCAAAAGCAGGGCGTCCGCATTCAAATCTTCCGGCGACAGCAAAAATTCCCGCTGATAGACATAGTCTTTTTCCATCAGCGCAAACGCCGCGTATTCATTATCACGCCAGAAGGGGTCGTCCATGCGTCCGACATCCATAAGGTCTGCGTAAACAGAGCCGGGCACGGTCGCGGGCAGCCACTGCGCTTCATCTGCCGGACGCATGCGCCACTCGCCGCTCAGGGAAATCTTCCGAATCATTCGTTCTTCCTCCTTTGAATGACTGTATTGTCACCCTTTATTGTCCTTTTCCTGCATCTGCCGGTAGCATTGGGGAGACATGCCCGTCACCTGACAGAACACCTTGGAAAAGCGGCTGCTGCTGTTAAAGCCGACGGCATAGGCGATCTCCGTGATGCTCATGGCGCTGTGGCTCAACAGCTGCTTGGCGTGGCCTACGCGCACCTTGCTTTTATATTGCGTAAAGGTCATGTTCATGCGTTTGGAAAACAGCTCGGAGAGATAATTTTTGTTCATGTAGAACTGTTCCGCGACCTTTTCCAGCGGAAGAGAGATGTTGTAATGCTCATCCACATACTGCACCGCCTGCCCAAAGGCATCGTTGGAATAAGACGGCGCTTTTTCTTGCTCCAACTTTTTAACAATGCGCTCCATAAGCCTGTGCACCTGCGCATCATCCAAAGGCTTGAGCAGATAATCAAAAACGCCCTGCCGAAGCGCCTCCTGCGCGTAATCAAAACGGTCGTAGCCGCTGACAATAATCACCAAAGAGCGGATCTGCCTATCCCGCAGCCATTTGACCATGTCCAGCCCGCTGGCCTTTTCCATGCGGATATCGGAGATAATCAAATCGGGCGGCGATGCCAAGACAGCGTCAAACGCCGCCTCCGCGCTTGCATATTCGCCCTCGACCAGAAAGCCGAAACGCTCAAAATCGAAGGTTTTCCGAATGTCCTTGAGCGCCCATCGGTCATCATCGATAAGCACCACGCGATACATACGCCCCGCCTCCCGTAAAACGCGCAAGAGCGTCATGCTTCGAATCGCTCCGAAGCATGACGCAGAGGAAACTGCCTGTTGATATATTAATCTGCAAAATACGCCGCGTCAAGGTCATCGATCACAGGCTGCCAGATGCCCTTGTTTTCCTCAATGTAGTTCTTCCAAGCGGTCTCAAGCTGGTCGGGAGCCGTGATGATCAGGCGGGCGACGTCGTCCTCCATCTTGAGCGAATAATTGGCCTTGCTTTCGCCGGAGAAGAATTCATAGTCATAGTCCAGCGGAATGATGTTGCCGGTCTGCCGAACGGCGTACATGGCTTTGACTTCTTCCACGACCTTCGGATCGTTGGCGGGGTTGATGAAGGAATAGTCGTCAGCCAGGATGCCCTCGGTGCGATAGACGTGGTAGCTGTTGAACAAATCGGCCGTGGCGGGATAGGTGCCGTCCTCTTTCTTGGGGGTCAGGATCACGGCATTGCCATCCGCATCCAAAGTCCAGTTCACTTCGGGAATGCCCAGCAGCACGGTCAGCTGGCCTTCCTCCGTGCAGGTATAATCCATCATGGCCAGCAGGCGGTCCAGCACTTCGGCGTCGATGTCGGGGTTGAACATGGTGACGGACCACCAGTTGTTGGTTTCGACGGCGCGGGGCTGTCCTTCATTGGTCGCGATGGTGGTGATGCCGACGCATTCATTGCTATCCAGACCCGTGGACTGCTCAAAGGTCGCTTTGTTGGTCGCGTAGCTGGAAATCGCGCAGTTATAGAACATGCTGGCAGACAGGCCGCTGGTGAAATTGTTGATGGAATCCGCGGACTGCTGCAAATAGAAATCCGGATCCAGCAGCCCCTTCTGATACCATGTGTTGGCCAGCTTCAGCGCGCTCAGAACGCTGGGGTCGCTGAAGGACCAGAAGTAGCCGTTTTCGCCCTTGGTGAAGGTATCGAACTTCACGTCCGCAAACAGCATCCAGAAGGTGGCCATGTTGTCGGGCGAGGAGCTCATGCCCAAGGTATTGCCGTTTCCGGCAAAATCGTTGTCGATGCAGCCGCGAATGTACTTTTCAAGATCATCCAGCGTGATTTTATCGCCGATTTCCATGCCGAGCTGCTTTGCCCAGTCCTTGCGGTAATAGACGGACAGATGGTTGACCACGGTTTCCATGTTGCCGAAGCGTGCAAAGGTGGCGTGCGGGATGCCGTAGGTGAGGCCGTCGACCTTCATTTTTTCATAGATGCCCGTCTTCTGCACCATCCAGTACAGGTTCGGATACTTTTCCTCCCAGCCCTCCGGCAGAGAAGCGATCAGCCCCTGCTCCGCGTAGGTGACGTATTCCTGATACTTGAAATTGCGCCACGTCACGGAATCCGGCATGGTGCCGCCGTTAATCCAGATGCGGAATTTTTCATCTTGCGCGTCCTTGGCGACCGGATACACTTCAAAGTCGTAGTTGAACTTTTCGGCGAAGAATTTGTACATATCATCGCCGGTGTAGTCCATCGTCGAATTGGAGTGCGCGGAGCAGATGGTGAAGTTCACATGCTTGTCGTATTCCGCAAGCGCGGCGCCTGCGGAAAGCAGCAGCATCAGGGCAAGGAGCAGAGCAGTCAGTCTTTTCATGGAAAAATCTTCCTTTCTTCTTTGATTTAAACGGCTTTTACACCGCTTCATCACATTTTGACGGAGCCGACCAGAACACCCTTGACGAAATATTTTTGCAGGAACGGATAGAAGCACATGATCGGCAGCATGGTCATCATGACGGCCGCCATCTTGATGCCCTGAGAGAAGGAATCCGAGGCCGCTTCGCCTGCGGAGGCATCCTCAAAGGCGGCGGACTGCGCCACGATCGCCCGCAGAACCGGCTGCAGGGTGAGCTTGCTGCCGGAGTTAATCAGCAGCATCGACCAGAACCATTCGTTCCAGTAGCCCACGGCGGTAAACAGCGTGAATGTGGCGAGCAGGGCGCTTTGCAGGGGAAGCATGACGCGGAAGAACACGGTCAAGTCATTCGCCCCGTCGATCTTCGCCGCTTCCTCCAGCTCGACCGGCGTTTGCTCAAAGCCGTTTTTCAGGATGATGATGTTGTACACCGACACGCCGGAATACAGGATAACGCTCCACAAAGAGTCTATCAGCTTCAGCTGCTTAAACTGAAGATAGGTCGGAATCATGCCGCCGGAAAAAAACATGGTGAACAGCATCAGCAGAAACAGCGGCTTTTTTCCCGGAAATTTTTTTCTGGAAAACACATACGCGGCCATGACCATCGCCATCATGCTCAAAGCCGTCCCCGTCAGCGTGACAAACAGCGTGTTGCCGTAGCCGACGGCGATCTGCCCCTTGGCGACCAGGTATTCGTAATTGACCATCGTAAAGTCCGCCGGATAGAGCGAGACGGGGTTGAGCGCATAGGCGCGGTTTGTTTCAAAGGAAATGACAACGGCGTTGTAAAAGGGAAGAAAAGTAATCAGCGCCAGCAGCGTTAAAAGGATCCAAATGACGGCATCGCCGGCGGAAAAGCGCTTCATGCCCGGCTTTCGTACAGATATCTGCATCCTGCTTTCCTCCCCTTTGCTCATGAGAACATTCCGCTGCCGCCCACCCATTTGACGACGCGGTTGGCCGCCAGCAGCATGAACAGATTGATGACGGATTTGAACAGGCCGACCGCCGTGGAAAAGCCGTAATTGGGCACGGCCTTAAAGGTGATGTTGTAGACATAGGTGTCCAAGATTTCCGATACGCCCTTGACAGCCGGATTCTGCAGATAAAAGATCTGCTCAAAGCCGGCGTTCATGATGCGCCCGACCTGCAGAATAAACAGCGTGATGATGGTGGAGCTGATGCAGGGCAGGGTCACATGAAACGCCTGTGTCCAGCGTCCCGCGCCGTCCACGGTGGCCGCCTCATAAAGCGTTGGGTCTATGCCCGCGATGGCGGCGATATAGATGATGGAATCCCAGCCCATTTCCTTCCAGTTATGGGTCAGATACAGGAACGGACGGAACCAGCTTTCATTCGCCAAAAAATCAATACGCGTTCCGCCCAAGCTGCTGATGATGCTGTTTATCATGCCGCCGTTGGAAAAAAAGTTCGACAAGAGGCTTGATACAACGACCCAGCTTAAAAAATGCGGAAAGGTATAAATGGTCTGGTACACTCTTTTGACCCGCGTGCCGCGCATTTCGTTGAGCAGCAGCGCCAAAATAATCGCCGCAGGGAACTGCCAAATCAGGCGGGAAAGATTGATCTCAAAGGTATTGCGGATGGCTGTTACGGCCGCGGAGGTCGTAAAAATCCGCTTGAAATTCGCAAGCCCCACCCACGGCGAGCCCATCACGCCGAGCCTTGCATTATACTTTTTGAACGCAAGCACCACGCCGCTCATGGGTCCGTACTGAAAAACGGCAAAGTATAAGACGGCCGGAAGCAGCAAAAGATAAAGATACCGCGCCTGCCAGATGTTTAAGAGCCCTTTGCGAAGCCTTGCGTTCACGTGCATCTTGCCTTTCTTCTTGTTCTTTTCGGTATTATTTTATCAAAGAAAAGTCAGATGCTCTTTTCCTTCTTTCGGTTTCCTTTGTCATTTATTCAGGTGTTGTCGATTTCGATCTCGATTTTAAGGCCGCCGCCGGGCGGCGTTGAAAAGCGAATGCGGCATTGATTCTGGAACAGCAGATGAAATCTCCGCACAACATTGGTGATGCCGATATGGCTGTGCAGGCCGTCGATATGCACCGGCTCGGCCGTATTATAGTATGCGATTTTCTCCTCGCTCATGCCGTCGCCGTCATCCTGCAGCGTCATATGCAGCGCACCGTTTTCCAAGCGGCTGCAAAGCCGGATATGGCCGATTCTGTCCGTCCGCGTGCAAAAGCCGTGCGTGACGGAATTTTCCACCAGAGGCTGAAGGCACATCCGCGGCACGGCGCATTGCAGCGCTTCCTCGTCGCCCTCCAGCGTCAGCTCGTAAACAGGCCCGTAGCGAAGCGTCATCACCCGCATATACTGCTGCAGGCAGTCGTATTCCATTTGAAGCGGCACCAATGTGGATTTTGCGGCGCAGTAGCGGTAAATGCCGGCCATGCAGCTCGTCGCCGTGCGCACCTCCTCCATTCTTCCCTCGGAGGCCATGCCGCGAATGCATTCAAAGGTATTAAAGAGAAAGTGCGGGTTGATCTGCGCCTGAAAAAAGGCAATCTGCTCCTCATAATATTTCATTTTTACCTGAAGGATTTCTTCATTGAGCTGGTTGAGCCGCACCAGCATGTCGTTGATGCTCCGAACAAGCCGGCTCAGCTCGTTTGTCTTTTGGTAATGGTCGACCAGCAGGTCGCCGTCCCGATGAATGCCCGCCGTTTGGCTGGCGATTTCCATAATGGGATGCACGATGCGCCGATACTGAACGACGGTCAGCGCACTCATCGCGCACAGGGAGGCCAGCGCCACGATCCAGCAGAGCCGCCGCATATGGCGAAGATTTTCCATGTCGCCGTCGGTATTCAGCACCAGCTCGATTTCCCAGTCCGTACCGGCGATTTTCTGACGGACGCTGCCGTCCGCGTCCTGCTGCCAATGCTTAAAAGCGTCTTGGTCTCCGCCTAAAAGCACGCCGTTTTTATGCACAAAGCCGGATATATCGCCGCTGCTCGGAAGGGCGTCCGCCAGACAGTCCGCCTGATAGACCAAAATCAGGCTGCCCTGAAAGTCGGTCAGCTTGGGCGCCGCAATGGGCAGAAACACGGGCGTGATGACGGCATAATAGCAGGCGTCGTCACAGGCATAGCAGTCCGTAATGATGCTGCTTCTGAACGGCCGCTTCAGGTGATAGTCCTCTGCCAGCTCGCGGCTTAATCGAAATGCAAAGCCGCTTTCCGGCGTAAAGCTGTCCGTGCCGGACATCCAATTCCCTTCCGCGGAATACAGATAGGCCATGACCGCGCCGGAGGAAAAGCTGACATAGTTGGTCAGAAGGGAGCGGACATTGTCTCTCAGCTCCATCCGCTCCGCCGTCGTCCCCATTAAAAAACGGACGACGTCGTTGTGATTGGTCACGACCTCGCTCATGCTTTTTTGCGTCGTGAGGATGGCCTCCGCCCGGCGGACGGTTTCCGTCATGGAAGTCTCCGCCGTCTTTTCATTTTGCCGGCGGGTATTGTTCACATTAAACGCATAGCAGGCGATAATCGTGCCGATAATCAGCAGCAAAGTAATCGAAAATGAAATCAGAAAGTTCCGCAGCATACTCCCCGACATAAGGCACGCCCCTTTTCCAATCATTCTGCGCCTATCATAGCACAAGCCTCCCCATGCAGGCAAGCGGCGGCAAGATCTTCCGAAAGGAAGACAACGATTTCTGAAATGAAGGCTTGTTTTTTTGCGCTTTATCCTCTATACTGCTTGAGAATCAATGCACTTGGAGGCGACAAGAGGATGTTTCTCTATGAAACGCATATGCATACCTGTCAGGGCAGCCGCTGCGGTGTTTCAACGGGCAGGGAGCACGCCCGCCTTTACCACGAGCGCGGCTATCAGGGCATCATCATCACCGACCATTTTCTGGGCGGCAACACGGCGGTCGACCGCTCCCTGCCGTGGCGGGAGCAGATGAATCAATTCTGCTCCGGCTACGAGGACGCGCTCAATGAGGGCATCCGGCTGGGGCTGGACGTTTTCTTCGGGTGGGAGGAGACCTTTGACGGCGATGATTATCTGGTCTACGGCCTTGACAAGGCTTGGCTGATCGAGCATCCGGAGGTCTCCGAATGGACACGTGCCGAGCAGCTCAGACAGGTGCACGCCTATGGCGGCTGCGTGGTGCAGGCGCATCCCTTCCGGCAAAGGGGTTATCTGAGCCGTATCCTGCTGGGGCTGCGCTTTGCCGATGCCGTGGAGGTCGCCAACGCCGGCAATGACCCGCTCAGCGATGCCTGCGCGCTGCGGTATGCGCAGGAAAACGGACAGATGATGACGGCCGGCTCTGACAACCACCGCTCCTTTGACGGCCAAACGTTGATGGGCGTCGGCACAAAGACCCGCCTTCACGACATTCGGGACTATGTTCGGCTCATTCTGAATAAGCAGCCCCTGCATCTGCAGGTGCCGGACGGACGATTTGACTTTCCTTCGGACAGCCGCATCTATCTTCCCGGCTTTATGCTCACGGAGGATGAAAACACATCGCCGTATCACCGCCCCTGGCTGCCGGAGGAAAAGAACAATCAGGCCATTTGACCTTTCCGCCGTCG
>CAVFWQ010000016.1:0-25244 GCA_963626285.1 bacterium
ATACAAAAATTTTTATGATTGACTGATGTTTTCGGCGTATCGAACCATACCATGAAAAAACGGCGCATGCTCATTTGGGCAGTGATGCCTCAAAAAAATGACGATGCCAGCCTTGTCTGTCGGGAAGAAACAGGGACGCGGTTTCGTTTGAATGACGGAGGGATTTTTATGAATGTGATGGAGCAGGCGAAGAGCGTGGCGCAGGCCATCAGGGAAAGTCAGGAATACACGGATTTTATCCGCGCCAGGGAAAATGCGTTTGAGAACGAGACGAGCGCGGCGCTGCTCAAGGAGTTTGACAAGCTGCAAACGCAGCTGCAAATGTACGCCGTGGCGGGGCGCGAAATGGACGAAACGGATGTGAAGCGCTTCCGGCAGATGAGTGCGCTTCTGTACGCAACGCCGGAAACGAGCGAATATCTTCTTTCTAAGGTACGCCTTCAGCGGCTGCTGGCGGATGTGTTCGCCTACCTGTCCCAAGAGGCGGGCGTACCGATTGAAGTGCCCACCAAATAAACGGAGGCTGTCATTTTGAAAAATTTCCGTTCGGATAGGAAGCTTTCCCGCGAGGAGCTGCACAGAGAACGCGAGTACGGGCTGTTTTGGTACAGCTGGGCTTGGCAGCTTCTTCGCCCCGTGCTGATTGCCCTGTGCGTTTTGCTGGCGGTGTTCGGGGTCGTCATGTCCGCATATCACTATGTGGACGGGCATTTTTTTGCCGCCGTGGATGCAGACAACACCTCCGCGGTGACCTTTGAAATCGCAAGCGGCAGCAGTCTGACAAAGGTTGCGAACAATCTGGAGGAGCAGAACCTCATCAGAAACCGCTCCGTGTTCAAATACTATGCCGATTTTTTGGGCTATGGGCAAAAAATACAGTCCGGCGAATACACATTGAGCCGCTCCATGAGCATGCAGGACATTTTGAACACCCTGACCACGGGCGACGGCAAGCCCATCGTTCGCACAATCACCGTCATCCCCGGCTGGACGGTGACTGACATTGCGGATTATCTGGCGGAGCAGGGCGCGCTGACCGACACGGCGGAGTTTTTGTCCCTGTGCAGGTCGGGCGAAAATTACAGCAGCTACTATTATATTCAGGACGTGCTGAATACAAAGAATGTCAACCAGCGTTATTATGTACTGGAAGGCTATCTGGCTGCGAATACCTACGAAATTTACACGAACGCCTCGGCGGACGACATCATCAAAAAGCTGCTGTCGCAGACCGGCTCTGTCTGGACGGATGAATACTTTGCGCGGGCAGAAGAGCTTGATATGAGCATGGACGAGGTGATGACGCTGGCCTCGATGATTGAAAAGGAGGCCGTCAACGCGGACTTTGCCAAGGTCTCCGCCGTATTCCACAACAGGCTCAAGAAAAACATGACCCTGGGCAGCGATGTGACCGTCAAATACGCGACAGGGGTCAAGCGCATGGCGCTGACGGACGCGGATACTTCCGTCGATTCCCTTTATAACACCTACCGCTACAAGGGGCTGCCGCTCGGCCCCATCTGCTCTCCGTCTCCGGCGGCCATTTACGCGGCGCTGTATCCCGATGAAAGCTATATGGCGGCGGGGCAGGAATATCTCTATTTCTGCAGCAAGGATCCGGCCGGCAACGAGCTGTACTTCAGCCGCACCTATGAAGAGCATCAGCAGGCGGTGAAGATTTATCAGCCCTTGTGGGAAGCCTACGACAAGGAGCATGGAAATTAAAATGACGGAACTGCTTGCTCCGGCGGGCGGGATGCCCCAACTGAAGGTCGCCTTGCGCTTTGGCGCGGACGCGGTCTACGGCGGCATGAAAGCCTACGGTCTGCGCGCCTTTGCCGGAAATTTCGATGATGACGAGCTGCGCGAGGCCGTACGCCTTGCCCACGCGCAAAGCAAAAAATTTTATGTGACGCTCAATATCCTGCCGCACGATGACGAACTGGACGGGCTGATTTCCTGCGCGCAAAGGGCATGGGAGATGGGCGTTGATGCCGCCATTGTCAGCGATTTGGGCGCATTCTCCCTGCTGCGGGCGCGTGTGCCGAAGCTCATGCTCCATGTCAGCACGCAGGCGAATGTGATGAACACCCCTGCCGCCGAGGTATTTGCCGGCATGGGGGCGAAGCGCATCGTTTTGGCGCGGGAGCTGTCGCTGGACAGGATTCGGCACATTCGTGAGGCGCTGCCCAAAGAGGTCGAATTAGAGGCGTTTGTACATGGCGCGATGTGTATGGCCTATTCCGGCCGCTGCATGCTGAGCGACCATATGACGGGGCGCGGCGGCAATCACGGCGCGTGTGCGCAGCCGTGCCGATGGAGTTATCATGTGGTCGAGGAAAAGAGGCCGAATGAAGTCATTCGGGTGGAGGCGGACGAGCGCGGCACAAGCCTTTTTTCCGCTTATGACCTGAATATGCTGTCTCATCTGCCGGAAATGAAGCGGGCGGGGATTGCATCCCTCAAAATCGAGGGACGGATGAAGACGGCGTACTATGTCGCCTCCGTCGTGTCGTGCTATCGGCGGGCGCTGGATGCCTTGGAAAAGCAAGGAGAAGAAAGCTATCGGGCGATGCTGCCCGAATTGCAGAAAGACCTTGAAAAAACGAGCCATCGCGCCTCGAACACGGGCTTTTTCTTCGGTGCGCCGCAGCCTGCCTCCGGTGCGGTCGGCTTCATGCAGACGCGGGAATATGTCGCCGATGTGCTGGGCTGTGAAAACGGCGAGCTGCTGCTTTCCCTGAAAAACCGCTTTTATGCGGGCGATGAACTGGAGCTTCTGTCGCCCAAGGGCAGGCTGCCGTTCAATGTATCGAAAATCACGGTCGATGAAACGGGCAGTGAGGTTTCCACCGTGTCCGTTGCCGGACAGCGCGTGCGAGTGCCGTGTCCGTATCCGGCGGAACCGGGGGACTTCATTTCAGGCCCAAACCGAAATCATATGTAAAAAACGGGTGTCGGAAAGCCGGCATCCGTTATTTTTTTATTACTGTATGATGAATCAATGCCATGTATTCATCTACAATATCAATGTCCGTATATTGATACAGCATTCTTGTGCCGACGGCATCCTCGATTTCATTGAGGAAGACATGACCCTGCCGGTCAAACAGAAAATCCACGCCGACCAGCGCCGCACCCAACCCGTCAATGGCGCGCTCCGCCAGGGCAATCAGCGCCGCATCGGGCGCGCAGGGGCGCGCATGGCCGTTCAAGCCGAAATTGCTGCGGAAATCGCCCGAATCGCTGTACCGTTCCATCCCTATGCGGAAACGTCCGTCCAGCATATAAAGCCGCACATCGCGTCCGCCCGTTTCCACAAACGGCTGGACAACGGCGGCAGAGGGGGCAATGCGAGCAATCGCCGAAGCGTATTCCTCAGCGTCCCTGCACAAAAACACCTGCCGCCCGCCGCAGCCGTCCGCCGCCTTAACGACCACGGGATAAGAAAAGGGGTGGGTCATGCAGGACGAGCTTGCAAAGACCGTATCGACAAACGGCAGCTTCTTTTGATAAAAAAAACGCGCCGTTTCGCGCTTGTCATTGCAGATCTTGCTGACCCTGGCTGGATTAAAGACGGGAACACCCATGCCCTCCAAATGGACGGACAGGGGCAGACACATACAGCGCATGACGGCGAAATCGAGCGGACACGCCGAGCAATTCCACAGGAAAAACGGCTGCCGGTTCTGAAAGCCGAAGGATATTTCATCCGTGCGGAGAAGCAAAAGAGAGTCTCCGCGCCGCGCCGCCGCAGCGGTAAACAATTCGATGTAGCGCCGATTCCGCTCTATATTCCCGCGCTCGTAAATCAGTGCGCCGCGCATTGACGCTTCACCTCCCGGATAATCTCATCGGCCGGATTGACGCCCGTCAAGGCGCTCAGGGCGGCAAAATGCGCATTGGAATTGACCTCGCAAAGTAGCGGCCCCTGTTTGGAAAAGAGCAGATCCACGCCGCCAAAGGTCAGCCCCAGGCGTTCGGCGCATAAAAGCGCCAGCCGCTCTTCCGCCGTGCTTAATTCATGGGGAAATGCCGTTCCGCCGCCGCCGATGTTCGCACGAAAATCCCCTGTCAGGCTATGCCGCTCCATGGAGGCAATACAACGCCCGCCCACAACATACACGCGCACATCCCGTCCGGCGGATTCACGGATGAATTTCTGAAACAGCACGGGCTTTTCGTCGATGCGGTTCAGCAGCGCCAGCGCCTCATCCTTTTCGCGGATGAGATACACCTGCTGCCCGAACGAGCCGAGCCCCTCCTTCATGACATACGGATAGGAGAGGCGCTCCGCCACCCTGTCCAGAAAGCTGCCCGTGCCGTAATCGGTAAAGGTCAGGGGTGCCAAAATCGTGTCCGGCATGGGGACGGCACCCTGAAGCGCCAGATAGGTCAGCGTCTTGTCATCGCACAGGGCGATGCTCTCCGCGCTGTTAAAGAGCCGAAGCCCCTGCTTTTCCATTTGCCGCGCCAAGCGCACATCCTTGTCCCAGAAAAGCACAAAATCGGGTGCATCCTGAAGCAGCGCACCCGAAAAAGGACAAAATTCATCGTTGAACCGCCTTGTCAGGAGAACACCGCGCTCCGAGGCTGCCGTTTCCAGCGCCGCGTACAGCCGCTCAAACGCCGCGCTTTTCATAAATCCGTTGCCGATTAACCAGCCGTGCAGCACAGCGCCGTCCTCCCGAAAAGCTTGATTTATATGTCCATCCCCGGCAATAAGGTAGTCGTGCGGATAAACTGAGCGTTTAATTTTTTCATCAATGCGACCTGCGGGGCATTGCGGCGGAAAATGTTGGCAAACACCTGCTCTACGCCGCGCTCCTTTAAGACATTGCCCGCCAGCCCCATCAGCGCCGTGGCCAGCCCCTGCCGGCGGTTTTCCGAGCGGGTGTAAACGGCGACCAGAATCGCCTGTTCGCCGTTGCCGACGGTCATCAGCTCCGTCACCGGCTGCCCGCCGCGATAAAAGCCCAAGGCCAGAAAATTGCTCTGCTCCCGCCACAGGGTCAGCTGGTCCCGCTGAATCGGCGCAATGCGCATGGCGTTGAGCCTGCGAAGGAACGCATCCTGCTGCGCATCCCCCTCCAGCGGAACGGAGGCGTATTGAAGACCCATCGGCGTCCGTCCGTCCGCCAGCAGATCAGGCGAAAAGCCGAACATATCCTCCGCGTCATCCAGAACAAGCCCGCTGCGCTGATAAAAGCTGAGAAGCTCTTCCGCCTCCACGGGGAGCTGGGTGTACAGCCGTGCGGGAATATCGGGTGTCTGCGCCCTGATGACCTCCGCCCGCGCCAGCAGCGCCCCGAACAGAAGGCTGCGCGCCGAGGGCTGGGAATCGATCTGGATATAGAGGTTTAACGGCCGTTCCGGATACAGCTCCCGCTGAAAGCTGGAGATGACATAGCCTGAGCCGAGCTGCACCTGCCGCTCATTGGAGACGAAAAACATATCCTGCGGCGGAATGCCCTGAAAGGTGGCCTGCGGATGGGTGATGCGCATAGAACTCCTTTCCTCCTGCGCGTTCAACGGCTGCACAGAGAGAAAAAACAAAAAATATGGTCGGCATGAAAGCCTGCTTTATCATGCTTTCATTGATGGTTTTATTGCCATTCGATACCGGCGTAATGGAAAGACGGGGTTAAATCGTATACCACGCGCTGCACTTCGGGGCATTCCCGCAAAATGCGGTCGGTGACGGCCTCCAAAAGGTCGTAGGGAAGGCGCGAGGCGTGCGCCGGCGCTCCGTCGGCCGCATGGACGGCACGCAGGCAGATGACATCACCGTTTCCCATCGCATTAGGGCTTAATACGGCGAAATGCTGCCACAGCCGCTTATTCTGCGGTGACGCGGCAATCTCTTCGCTGAAAATCCTGTCCGCCCGACGAAGCACGCGCAAATTTTTCTCGTTTGCCTCGCCCAATATCCTTAGCGCCAAGCCGCTGCCGGGGAAGGGCTGGGAGGAAATGATGCCGGCGGGCAGCCCTAAGTATTCGCCGATTTTCCGAATTTCATCCTTAAACAGGTCGCGCACGGGCTCAATACGTGTCAGCGCGGACTGCCCCTGCGCCGAATGGCTGCTCTGCATGACGTCGGAATAACTCGTACCCTTGATGAGGGCGGCCAGCCCCTCCGTTTTCTCCTGCTCGGCAGACAGGATTTGATGAAACAGACCGCCGATGACTGTCCTTTTTTCGGTCGGGTCGATCACGCCCTGAAGCGCGGACAGGAACTGTTTTTTTGCATCGATGCGGGTGATGTTCAGGCCTCGCTCTCCCTGATAGAAGGCCATGAACGCATCGGCCTCGCCATCACGCAAAAGTCCCGTGTCCACGAACACGCAGCGCAGCCTGTCGCCCAGCGCCTTGTGCGCCAGCAGCGCACTCACGCCGCTGTTCAGCCCGCCCGTCATGGCGCAGATGGCCGTTCCGTCCTGCACGGCTTTTCGAATTTCGTCCACCGTGCCTTTCACAAACGCTTCTTCGTCCCACCATTCGGTGCAGCCGCAGACATTCAGGGCAAAATTCATCAGGATCTGCATCCCGTCCGGGTCGTTCGGCTCAATGTCCGTCTGAATGCCCAGGCGCGTTCCCGCTGCATCCGAAAAGGCGTACACGATTTCGTCCGCTGTTTCGGCGATCGTCAGCCCGTTTTCCGGCAGGGTCAAAGCGCTTACACTGCCCAGCATCCGCGGGCCGTCCTCCAAGCCGATGAGGAGGGGGCATTCCTTATACCGAATGCCCGACAGCGCATCAACGGTCTGCGGCGCCTCCGCCTGCCCGCCCAAGCATTCGCAAAGCCTTCCCGCGGCGCCGGACAGCGCCAAAATGGGCATCGGCAGGGATAAAAGCGCCCTGTCGAGCGCGGAGCAGCCATTCCTGCCGCCGGCTAAAATCAGGCCGAGCGGCGCTTCTGCGAGAATTTGCGCCGCGTCCGTGTTCTCCGGCACGATTTTGCAGCAGATACGCGCCGAGCGCAGCTTTCGCGCCGTTGTTCGGGCGGCCAGATGGTCAAGGTCCAGCACTAAAAGCATATCGGGCATGGTGTCTCTCCCTCCGTTTTGCGGTCGAGCGAATCGTGCAACAGAATTTATTCGACGCAAAGATGTAAAATTCCTGCAAAAAACAAATTTCGCTTATTCATCCACGGCCCAAAATTCCGAATGCGTTAGATAATATTCCTTGACATACTGCTGCAAGGCAAGCTGCGTATGATGATTGGCGATGCCCGTGGCGGTCTTTCCCCGCATTTTCTGAAAGGTCTTGACGGCCTCGGTGGTCGCCGCGCCGTAGGTGCCGGTGACATGGGAGGCGTCCAGCAGCCCGATGTCGCACAGAAGCTGCTGGAGCGCCGTGACCTTTTTGCCCTGCTGTCCCTGACGCAGGACGATATCCGCCAAGTCGTACACCGTGCCGTAGCCCAATATCGTTTCTTCTTCCAAGCGGTAGGAATGCGTCTGCACCTTGTCCGGCTTATTGCCCTCCAGCACATGGACATACACGCTGCCGTCCGAAAGCCTTGTGCAGAACTCCACCATCGCCACATGGGTCGTGTCGCCGTTCGAACCGGAGGAAAAAAATATCCAATCGCCGGGCTGCGGGATATAGCTGTTTTTTTCCATCGTCTCCTCCGAGCCGATGTACCATTGGCTGCCGTAATCCGCCACCGTGCCGCGGCGGGCGATATACCGTCCCTCCTTCAGAAACCAGCGCATACCGACATTGCGACTGGAATATTTGGGGTATACGGTGGTCAGCAGCTGCGTTCCGTGCCGTTCATCCACCTGGTTCACGCACCAGCACAGGTATTCGGCGCACCATTCGGCGGCGGGGTCGCCCGCCCAAATGCCGTACTTGGTAACGTTGCCGCGCTGCTCGGTATAGCCAAGCTCTGCGCGGGCAACGTCCAACAGCCATTCCACATAGTCCGGCACATCGTATTCGGGCGTGATGATTTCTTCGCCCGCCTCTGTCAGCGCCGCCAAATCGGACGGGGAAAGCGTCGTCCACGGAGCTGTGTTTTCCGCATATGCAGGGAAAGAGAATGCCAGCAGACAGCACATGAGCGCACAAACGACTGATTTCCGCATGGTTGCCTTCATCCTTTTTGATACGCGCTGAAGGACGGTCGAGCCGTCCTTCAGCGCGTTTGTGTTATTCCTCGTCGTGATGATACCGCTCCGTGCGGCGGCGGCGGGTCGTGGGGGCTTGTGCTGTTTTGTTTGCCGCTGCCGACGTGCCGGATGCCTCTGCGTCAGTCGCCGCATGAGCCGCTGATGCGGCTGCCGAAGCGGAGCTGACCGTCTGCTTGGGCTGCGCATAGGGATTATTCGACGGCTCAACGGGCGTATAACGGGGCGTTTGCCGGGTCTGCGGACGCGCATAGCCGCTTTGGTTCTGCGAGGACGGATAGGCGCCGTTGTCGGTCAGGGTCGGCTGATAACGCGTGGTGTTCTGCTGCTGCCATGCGTTCTGCGTCTGCTGCTGAACCGGCTGCTGAGAGGAGCGCTTAAAATATGTGCCGGTCTCCTGTGAAACGGTCGGGCGATAGGCGTTCCCTCCCTGCTGAGTGCTGTTGGGGTTATAGCGCTGGGTCATTTGAGAGGAGAAGCCGCCGTTTTGCGAGGGGCTGCCCGCCGTGCGCTGCTGATTGCCGTTCGGACGCGCCGCGTTCGCCGGATAGGTGCGGTTCTGCTGCGGATTCATCTGCATCTGCTGCGCCCGCCGTGCCTGCTGCGCCCGAAGCGCTGCCTGACGGCGCCGGTTGCGGCGATAGACGGAATAGGCATATGCGCCGCCCGCCGCCAGCAGCATGACGATGACAAACACGACCAGCGCGGTCGGGAAGCTGCCGCCCGTTGAATTGGGCGCGGGCGTGGTGACGAAGATGGGCGAAATGGTGGGCGTCGGGGTCGCGGACGGCGTAGGCGACGGCGTGGCCGTCACCACGTCTGCGGGGTCGGGCGTGGCGGTCGCATAGGGATTGAACGGCTCATAGGTCGCGTTCAGCGCGGGATTTGTCCATACGCCCTGATTGTAGTCCTCGACGGATTGGATGGGCTGGGCGGTCACATTGGTCACGCTGCTGTCTTGGCCGGAGGCCGTTCTGTATTCCTCGCTGAGCAGAAAGTCGCTCAGCTCGTTCAGGCTCAGCACCTTGAAGTAGTCGGACAGGACATAGCCCTCCTGCCCGTTGATCAATACATTGTACCAAAGTCCCTCGCTGTTTGCCGTTTCGCCCAGCACAAGGCCGAAATCGTACTTGCTCATGAGGCGCAGGGATTCGGAGGATTTGGTGGCGGACTTGCGCAGGTTGACGCGGTTGCTGCTGACATAGCCGTAGCTGGATTCCGTCTCGCCCGTGACGACGGTCGTTTCCGGCGTGGGGGTCGGGGTGGAGAGTGACTCCAGGTAGTCCGTGACCTCCCAGCCCTCCATCTGCCGCAGCATATCGCGGCGGATGTAGCCGTAGGTGGAGCCGTACTGCACCTCGCACCAGGCCTCGCCGTTCACCGTCTGCTGGTCAAAGACATACACGGGCGTGTCGTAATCGAGCAAACGTAAAATGCGGGCGTTGGTATCCATGTAAATGCGCATGGGGACATTGTCGCCCAGCGTCCGTGCGTAGCCCTGGAAGGGCGTTTCCGTCACGGAAGGAGTCGGCGTGTCCGTGCCGGAAGGAGTGAGCAGGTCAAGGTAATATTTCGCTTCCTCGCTGTTGATGCGGCGCAGACGCGCATCCTCCATAAAGCCCGTGCTGCCGGAGGAAAGGACGCGGACGGAGTCCCAGCAGGCGCCGGAGACGTAGGTCTGCGCGGAAATCAGCACCAAGGTGTTCTGCTCAACGGTTTCGATGATGGTATCGTCCATCTGGCTGATGCCGGAGCGCACGGCGGCGCGGGCGGTGGTCAGCGCATAGCCGACATAGGCGGCCGGAACATCGGTCGCCGCGATGGTAGGCGTGGGTGTATTGGTCGCTACGAATGGGGTAAACGTGGGCGTAGCGGTCGGAGTCGCCGTCGGTACGCGGGTGGGCGCGGGCGTATCGGTGGGAATGGCGGTCTGCGTGGGCATCGGCGTAGACAGGGAAGCTTGATATGCCTCGGACTGCGCTTCGTCATATAAGGTGACGTAATCCGCAACGATATAGCCGTCCTTGCCGTTTACGCGCACGGAATACCAGCGCGTATCGTCCACCGTGCTGACATCGTACACCCAGACCATCGTGCCGCGGGACAGGGACTTGATTTTGTTCGAGCCGCTCGCCTTGCGGGAGGAGCGGAAATTAACGGACTTGGAGCTGACTTCGCCCCAGCTGTCAATGATAACGCCGTCCGGCACTTCGGTCGGCGCGGCCGTTACAACGGCGGGCGTGTTTGTGGAGGCATCGGGCGCGGGCTCGGTTGTGCCGAACAGCGCGTTTTCTTCCGCCTCTGTCAGCACGCGGACAAAGCTGCCCTTCAGGTAGCCCGTCTGCCCGTTCACGGAAACCTGATACCATTCCGTGCCGTCGGCGGCGGTCAGCAGGGCGAAAATCTGAACAAGGTCGCTCTTATCGACCTTGCCGATGATATTGCCGTCCTCCATTTCAGGGGTCGAGCGGAAATTCACATCATTGGCGCGGGGATAGCCCCAGCCGCTCATGGAAACAGACGTATAGGCATCGCCTGTGTTTTCCGGCTCGGTCACCTTTTCTGTTTCCGTCTGCGTGTCGGTCTTGCCGTCATCGCCCTGCGTGGTCTGCTCTTCCTCATTCTTTTGATAGTAGAATACCACCGTGCCGGGAGAAAGCGTACCGTCCGCGCTCAGAGTAACGGTCACGGGCGAAGCATCCATCTGGTCATAGCCGCTTTCCAAATCAACGGGCGCGGCATAGACAAGGTTTTCACCCTCGGCGCAATCCTGATAGGTCATAGAGGCGACCTGACGGTTTTCGGCAGGGGCGATATAGTACACGGCGACCGTTGCGCCGACAGGCTGCGGCGCTGCCGTTTCCGCCTGCTGACGCCGCATATAGAAGGTGACGACCTCCGGTGAAGCCGCGCCGTTTTCATCCACATACACGGAAACGGGGGAAGCATCGACAAACGCATATCCGTCTTCCAGATAGTTTTCGTTCGGCGAAAGGTAGGTCATGCCCTCCTGCACGGTAAAGACCTCATCGGCAAACTCGGCATCGCTTTCTTCATCCACATAAAGAACCGTCACGAAGGCGATTTTCGGCGCGGGCTCGGCCGTCGCGGGTGCCTCCGTTTCTTCGGGAACGTATCGATAATAGAAAGTCACTTCGGCGGGGGATGCGCCGTCCTCCGTGACCGTGACCTGCTGCACGGACGCGCTGATCGGCTCATAGCCGTCTGCAAGGTCAGCAGGGTTCGCATAAACATCCGTGGTCCGGCCGAAGGCGCAGTAAACCGAGTCGTCCGCGGCAACGGGATTGCCGCTCTCATCCGTATAATGCACGGCGACCCATACATCCTCGCCCGCGGACTGCTCGCCCACATAGGTGTAGTAGAAGGTGATTTCATAGGGATTGGCACCCAGTTCATCTACCGTGACATACTGGACGCTGTCGCCGGCCGGCTCATAGCCGTCCATCAGGTCGGCCGGCTCGGCGGTCACGGGATGCGTGCCCGCCTCCACCGTGACCTCCTGCGCGGAGGCAACGTCCATCATATCGCCGTTGTCCAGCGTTCTGAAATAGACGGTCACGGTCTGCGGCTCGATGGCGGCAGTTGTGTCCTGCGGCGCTTCCGGCTCGTCCGTCACCGTGGACACATAGAGCGAAATGGTATAAATAAGCTGCCCGTTCGCGTCATAGCATTGAATGAGCGTGGGCGCGGTTTCCGTCAAGGTCGACCCCGCATCCGTCGGATAAATCACATCCCCGCTGGCGGGGCTGAATGAGGCGATCGTGCCGATGTCATCGGAGATCGAGAGCGTCAGCCCGCCCGAGAGCGCCCCTTCGGGAACGCTGACCCACCAGCACCCGTCATAGCCGTCATAGGAAACGGGCACGGGGTACACGGTACAGATGTCGCCGTTTTCGTCCGCATAGCTCAGCTCAAATGTGACATAGCTCATGTCAAACGTCCCCTCGGCATGGGCACGGAGGGATGCGGGCAGCGCGGCGCACAGGGTCAGAAGCACAAGCACGAGCAGGATTTTCCGGAATTGTTTCATCGGTACAGCCTCCTTCAAGACCGGCGGTGCGGATCAAAAATCCACAAGGTTATTTCAATTTTATTACGAAACACGCATTTCGTCAACATAATTAGGAAATAATTTCGCATGCCGTGCGGAATTTACAGGAAATAAGCGCAAAATAAACGCCGCCGACGGCAGGATTTTTTATCGTCCCTGTCGAATGGTAAATAGGTTAAGGCTTCCTTGTGCCCTTCGCATGAACAGCCTTGATGATGTGACAAGGAGGCGTTAGCCTTGGACGATGCTCAGCTTCGGGAAACTTATGTGAGCGGCGAAACCATTTTTGACGGCAAGGTCGTGCATTTGGAGCGCTGGCAGGTGCTTTTGCCCAACGGGAAGACGGCGACACGCGAGGTCGTCAGGCATGTCGGCGCGGCGGCTGTCGTTGCGCTGGATGATGACGGCTGCATCACCTTGGTGCGGCAGCACCGCATCGCCATTGATGAAATGCTGTGGGAAATTCCCGCCGGAAAAAAGGACGGCTTTGATGAAGACCCCTTGGCCTGCGCCAAACGCGAATTGGAGGAGGAAACCGGCCTGAACGCCGAGCATTGGCGGCTTTTGTCCAATGTCGTCACGACGCCGGGCTTCTGTACCGAACGCATCGCCATCTATCTGGCCACAGGGCTGACGCAGCATCCGGCGCACACCGACCCGGATGAGTTTCTGCGCCTGACGCGCATCCCGCTGACCAAAGCCATGGAGCTGGTGGAAAAGGGCGAGCTGTTCGACCAGAAAACCGCTCTGGGCATCCTTTTGGCAGACCGTGCTTTACGCGCAAAGCCGTAAAGGCAGCACCGCACAAATGAGGCGGCACGATAAATCGTGAATTTTGTGTCAGATACGATTGCAAAAATCGATGGTTTACTGGATGTAAATCGAGATTTTTGCAAGAAGTAGATGGCGCGAAAGGCGCATTTTTGCGAGTCGCCGAATTGTGCGGGGATGCCGTAATCCTCCGGCAACCATAAAACGTTGAAAAAATCGTTTTTTGTCCGGCGGGAATAACAAAATTTTGTTCTTTTCGGAGAATTGAGAAAATGCAGTCCTACCGCGCCGTGTTTTCCGCCCTGCCCGTTTTGGAGACCGAGCGCCTGATTTTGCGGAAGCTGAGCGGCCGTGACACACGGGATGTCTATGCCTACGCCTCGGACGAGGAGGTGGCTCGGCATGTGCTGTGGACGGCGCACAAGAGCATCAGCGAGACCCGCTCCTGCATTCGGGCGGCGAGGCGGCAGTACAGGCTGGGCATGCCCGCCACCTTCGCCATCGAGCTGAAAGAGCGGCATCGCGTCATCGGCACCATCGGTTTTACATGGGTGAACACGGATTTTCAAAGCGCCGAGGTGGGCTACAGCCTTGGACGGGCCTACTGGAATCAGGGGCTGGCGACGGAGGCGCTGAAAGAGGTTCTGCGCTTTGCCTTTGATACGCTGGCGCTGAACAGGGTCGAGGCCATGCACGAATTGGACAATCCGGCCTCCGGCAGGGTCATGCGGAAGGCCGGTATGCACGAAGAGGGCATCCTTCGGGAGCGTGTGCGCAACAAGGGACAATACCGCGATGTCCGCCTGTGGAGCATTCTCAGGCAGGAATGGTATGAGCAAAATACATCACAAGGAGATAAAAGCCATGTTTGAGTACAAGACAAAGGGAACGTGTTCCACCCAGATTGACCTTGAAATCGGCGCGGACAATAAAATCACCTATTGCGCCTTCCATCGGGGCTGCCCCGGCAACACGGAGGGCTTGGCGCGGATGGTCATCGGACGGGACGCGGACGAGGTGAAGAATCTTCTGCGCGGCGTTCCGTGCAGGGGGACGACCTCCTGCCCCGACCAGCTTTCCCGTGCCATTGAAGCATACAAGGAAGGGGGAAAACTGACATGACGAACACGACAAAGAAGGCCGATAAAAAGAAAATCGCCGTGCGGGTCATCTGCTTTGCTTTGGCCGGGCTGATGGTATTATCCGCCTTGGGCTCTTTGATCGGATGGTATTAAGGCATCCCCGCACCATTCGGCGGCGCCGCCTTAAGACAGACCGTTTCGCCAGCCAAATGAAAGTCCGCGTCAGCGGAGCTTCATTTGAGAGGTTGTCAAAATTTTTTGACGACCGGATAAAAAGAAAGGTGGTCGCGCATTGCAGCAAAAAAAGAAATTGAGTTTCAGGGAAAAACTGCAGGTCATGCATATGCACAGCGTCCTGCGGGAAAAGTGGCGTGAGTCGCTGAAAAGCGTCCTGCCCATCACGTTCATCGTTCTGATTTTATGCTTTTTTATGGTGCCCGTTCCCAGCAGCGATTTGATTGCCTTTATTTTCGGCGCGGCGCTGCTGATCGCGGGCATGAGCCTGTTTTCAATGGGTACGGAGCAGGCAATGACCCCCATCGGCGAAAATGTCGGCACGGCGCTGACGCGCTCCGGCAAGCTGTGGCTGGTGCTGCTGCTGAGCTTTATGGTCGGCGCGTTCATCACCATCTCCGAGCCGGACCTGGCTGTCCTGGCCAAGCAGGTCCCGGGCGTCCCCGATATGGTGCTGATTTTGGCCGTTGCCGTCGGCGTGGGCATCTTCCTTTTACTGGCCATGCTGCGCATACTGCTGAAAATCAAGCTGTCGCTGCTGCTGCTTGTGTCCTATGCGGTGGTGTTCCTGCTTTCTGTTTTTGTCCCGCGGAATTTTCTGGCCGTTGCCTTTGACTCCGGCGGCGTGACGACCGGCCCGATGACCGTTCCCTTCATTCTGGCGATGGGCGTCGGCGCCTGCGCCATCCGCAGTGACAAGAACGCCGAGAACGACAGCTTCGGCCTGGTCGCGCTCTCCTCTATCGGCCCGATTCTGGCGGTCATGCTGCTGGGCATGATTTTCAGACCCGAAGAGGGGACGGCGTCCGCCATCGTGCTGGTGGATGCGGAGGACTCCGTGGAGCTGTTTCAGGCGTTCTGGACGGCGCTGCCCGAATATTTGAAGGACGTCGGGCTGGCGCTTGCTCCCATCATTGTCTTCTTCATCGTTTTCCAGACGTTCTCCCTGCACCTGAACGGCAGAACGGTGTTCACCATCTGCGTCGGTCTCGTTTACACCTATGTGGGGCTGGTCATGTTCCTGCTGGGCGTCAATGTCGGCTTCATGCCGGTCGGCAACTACATCGGCAAGCTGCTGGGCGCTTCGGAGCTGAAATGGCTGCTCATCCCCATCGGCATGGTCATCGGCTGGTTTGTCGTCTCGGCGGAGCCGGCCGTCCATGTGCTGAACCAGCAGGTCTATGAGCTAACGGCGGGCGCTATCCCGAAGAAGGCGTTGAGCCTGAGCCTGTCCGTGGGCGTGGCCGTTTCCGTCGGCCTGTCCATGCTGCGCGTGCTGACGGGGCTGCCGCTGATGTATCTGCTCATCCCCGGCTATGCCCTCAGCATGCTGCTCATGATTTTTTCCCCGCCCGTGTTCACCGCCATCGCCTTTGACTCCGGCGGCGTGGCCTCAGGCCCGATGACGGCGACCTTCCTTCTGCCGCTGGCCATGGGCGCCTGCGAAGCCGTAGGCGGCAATATCGCCGTGGATGCCTTCGGCGTGGTGGCGATGGTCGCCATGACCCCGCTGATCGCCATTCAGATCCTGGGCATCGTGTTCAAGTTCAAGCACAGGAAAGCCGGAAGCGTCACGCAGGCACAGCCCGAAGAAATCATCGAATTGTAACAGGAGGCATCCAATGAACGCCATTTCCTTTGTAATTCTGATCGTCCAGCGCGACGATGATGAGGCGTACTCCCACTTTCTGAACGGCGAAGGCATCACCGCCGCGTACAGCATCCCCTGCCGCGGCACAGCCGGCCAGAAGCTGCTGAATCTGCTTGGGCTGGAGCGCACGGAAAAGACCCTCAAGTTTTTCATGACAGACAGGAAACGCGCTGCCCGCATCCTGCGGCAGGCCGTTTCTCAGCTGGGCTTGGATATGCCCGGACGCGGCATTGCCCTGACCGTCCCCGTGGATGCGGTGGGCGGCGCCAGCAGCCTGAAAACCCT
Source organism: bacterium (assembly GCA_963626285.1). GTDB lineage: Bacteria > Bacillota > Clostridia > Christensenellales > Aristaeellaceae > CAVDRM01. The sequence goes on from CAVFWQ010000016.1 coordinate 16,231, forward strand.
GATGGAAAATCAGAACTACATCTTCGATGAGGTGAAAGATATGGATGAAAAGCGGACGTTCCCGTGCGCTCTGATCGTGGCGATTTCCGAACGCGGCAGCTCGGATGCTGTCATGGACGCGGCGTGGGCGGCGGGCGCCGGCGGCGGCACGGTGGTGCATGCCCGCGGCAATGTGAGTGAAAACGGACAGAGCTTCTTCGGCGTCCCCCTTGCGCCGGAAAAGACCATGACGCTGATCGTCGTCAACCAGCGCGACAAGGCGCAGGTCATGCACGCCATCATGGAAAAGGCGGGCATCCATACGCCGGCGCACACCGTGCTGTTCTCCCTGCCGGTGGAGACGGTCGCGGGCTTAAAGAGCGTCATGGAAGATTCGGAAGAAGCCGAATAATGCTTTAGACAAGCGTTTGGGAGTGTCGATATGTCGGCACTCTTTTTTCGTTAGATTCGTAAATTTTTTCTCAGGGTCTGAATCGGCTCTTTTCCGTTTCCAAAATCTATGCTATACTAAGGCGGTCAGCAATGACGATTTTTGAACGGAGATTGTATTTTTCTTTTTGCTTCGTCTTTTGAGGCGGAGGACTGAAAGGAGCTTCCATGGCAGGTTCAAGGCGTTCCAACCCGCATTATAATAAGATGGACAAGCGTCTGCCGCTGCTTGTCGGTTTGGCGGCGGTGCTTCTTTTATTGATTTTGATTTTCCCGAAGTCTCCCGTGACCGTGGCTATCAATGCGTCCGATGGGAACGCGACTCATTCCGCCGCGATCGGTCTTCGCATCAGCGAGGTGATGTCGTCCAACAAGTCCGCCCTGCCGGACGAAAACGGCGCGTTCGGCGACTGGGTGGAAATTTGGAATTCCACCGACCGCCCCATTTCCTTAAAAAATGTGGGTCTTTCCGAGCACAACGATAGAATCCTCTTTTTGTTCCCCGACATGACGCTGGAGGCGGATGGGCGCATCATCGTCTTCTGCGACAAGACCAACAGCGCCGTAGCGGGAAAAACGCTGCACGCCAAGTTCAAGCTCTCGTCCTACGGCTGCGCCGTCTACCTCTTTGATTCCTCCGGCATCGCCGTGGACCAGGTGACCGTGCCCACCCTGAATGCCGATGAAAGCTATGCGCTTCAGGCGGACGGCACCTATCAGGTGACGGAAGACTATTCCCCCGGCTATGAAAACACCTTTGACGGCCATGTCGAATACCTGTCCAACTATGTCGTGGCGGCCAACACGCTGATGATTAACGAGGTCATGGCCGCGCCCCGCAGCGGACTGACCGATGAGGACGGCGACCGGTCCGACTGGATTGAACTGTACAACGCGGGCACGGAAACCATCCGCCTGGACAATCTGGCGCTGAGCGATGATGAGCAGAAGCCGCTCAAATGGTTTTTCCCGGAGGGGACGGTTATCGCCCCCGGCCAGTATTACATCGTCTTCTGCTCCAAAAAGGATAAGTTGGAGGCGAACACCGGCATCCCGCACACGAATTTCAGCATCAAGGCGCAGGGCGAGACCATCGTGCTGACCACCAAAGCGGGCGAGCTGGTCGACCGCGTGACCGTGCCGACCATGCAGAAGGATATGTCCTACGGGCGCGACCCCGACACGGGCGAATGGAAGGTCTACACCCTGGCGACCCCGCAGAAGCCAAACAACGATGCGGGCGCCGCCGCTGCCGATGCCTACCTTCGGCAGAAGAATTACACGGGCGTTTACATTACCGAGGTGATGGCCTCGGCGAGCCAAATTGCGCCCGCGTCCGGTGAAGAAGCCTGCGACTGGGTGGAAATCTACAATTCCTCCGACCAGACCGTGGATTTGTCCCTGTTCGGCCTGAGCGATAACATCAACTGGCCGCACAAATGGCAGTTTCCCGTCGGCACGACCATCCGTGCGGGCGAATATAAGGTGATCAGGCTGGACAAATCGGCGACCTCCGGAACGGACGGAAACAGCCTGCACGCATCGTTTGCGGTCAAGCGGGCGGGCGGAGAAATCGTCACGCTCAGCGATGCATCGGGTCAGGTGCTGGACAGGCTGTATCTGCCGCCCATGCGAACGGATATCACCTATGGCCGCACCTTGGGGAAGGACGGCTTTTTTTATTATGACGCGCCCACGCCGGGGCAGGCAAACGGCGTCGGCTTTGCGGGCTTTGCCCAGGAGCCTTCCTTCTCCGTGGCGGGCGGTATGTATAAGGGCTCGGTCACGGTGGAAATCACCGTGCCGGAGGGCTGCGAGGTGCGCTACACGGTGGACGGCTCTATCCCCACCATTAACAACAGCACCGTTTATACAGGGCCGCTGCTCATCAACACCACAGGGGTCATCCGCGCACGGGCGTTCAAGAGCGGGCTGCAGCCCTCGGAGACCATCACCGCCAGCTACATCATGAACACCTACTTTACCCTGCCCGTCGTTTCCGTCGTCTGCGACCCGGACGAATTGTGGAACGAGGAAACGGGTATGTTCGTGAGCGGACCGAATGTCGATAAGAGCAAGCGCCCGTACAAAAACACCATCTACCGCCAGTACGGAAAAATCGCCCGCCCCGGCTATGTGGAGATTTTTGACCTGAACGGAGAGAGCGAAACGGATATTTCTCAGGGCGTGAAATTTGCCCTGTCCGGCGACTACAGCCTTGACCTGCCGCAGAAATCCATGAAGTTCCGCGCACAGGCGCAGTACGGCGAAAAATATTTTGAGACAGCCCTCTTTGAGGACAGACCCTTCACCTATTACAAGTCCTTCGTTTTAAGAAACAGCGGCAATGACGGCGTGTGGACGCGCATGGCGGACGGCTTCCAGTCCCAGCTGATTGATAAGCTGGATACGAACATCATCCATCAGGCGTGGCGGCCTGTCATCGTATACATCAACGGTCAGTATTACGGCCACTATAACCTGCGTGAGCGCAAGGACAGGTATATGATAGCCCAGTGGGAAGGGCTGGATATGGACGAGGCCGACCAAATCACCATTCTCCGCGCCAGCGGCTCTGTGCAGCAGGGCTCGAACAAAGAGTGGAAGGAAATGATAAAGACCATCAAGACCCTGTCGCCGGGCAAAAATGAGGCGGATTTGCAGTATATCCTCGACAGGGTGGATGTGGACAGCTACTATGACTACCTTGCCATCGAAATGTTCTTCGGCAACTCCGACATCGGCAATACGATGTTCTATAAGCTGCCGGGGGAAGGGCAGAAGTGGAAATGGCTGATTTTCGACTTGGATTACGGGATGTTCAAAAGCTCCTTTGACAGCCCCAAGTCCTATACCAAGGCCAAGGGCATGGGCGATAAGCTGATTGACAATACCATCTTTCTGAAGCTCCTTGAGAATGACGAGATGAAGCGGAAATTCTTGGAGCGTTTGGCCTATGTCTACAATACTCTGACCAGGGAGGTCATGCAGGAGCAGCTCACGGAGATGTATAATATGCTGGAGCCGGAAATGCGGATGCACTTTGAATTCTGGGCGCCGCAGACCGATAAGGAGCTGAACTCCGATTCCTCCACCACCGTGGACGGCTCTCTGCGCTACTGGAACACCCGCGTCAACCGTATGCGCGATACCATCAACCGCCGCCACTACTATCTCTGGGGCTTTATCAAGGACGCCTTCAAGCTCTCCAATCAGGAGATGACCGAGCTCTTCGGCGAACGTCCCGCCGAACCGCAGTAAGCTTCATCAAAAGAAACCGCATCGAACGGCAGCATGCCGTTCGATGCGGTTTCTATATGTTTACACGATTGAGGACAACAAGCGCAGTCCTGTCGGCACAAGAGCTATGCTTTTGACTGATAGCCGGATTGTTGGCTATGGGAAACCTGATTATACAATGTGATCTCATCAATAAGGGGGCTTCCAGAGTGCATTATTTTGCACCCCCTTTATTACTTCAGCTTTATCACCGAAGCGGCAACGTATCCCTCAAGATTGTTAAATTTAACCTTATACCATTGCGAGCCCGTTTGAAGTACTTTAACCTCGGTACCCGGTTCTAGGGTAGTCATTACGTCATCGTCATCGGGAGACGTCGTTCGATATAAACTGCAAGTTGCTGTAATCTCTGCCACTCTAGTTGGTGAAGCCACAGTTGAGTACTTACTGTAGCTGATCTGATTTCCGAACCCAGAAAGCAGCATGAAACCAACTTTCCCGTCAACCGATACATGGCACCAACTATCTGTAAGTCCAAGAACGGTGACGCTTGTTCCGTTTGTAAATAATCCCAGTGATTTTGATGACGTATCCTGATTTGCTCTGAGGTTTAAGCCGGTTCCGCTCCTGTTGCTGATGACGCAAATCGGCAAGGCATCTGTGTAAGCCGAAAAATCGTTGCTGAGATATTCAGCCTTCATGTAGCCATCTAGGTTCCCGATTCTGACTTTCTTCCATTCTCCTGCTTCATCTGAAATGACGGCTACAATAGTACCATTGTAATACTTGCCCAACGAATCACTTCCGACAGAGGCCTTTTTTCTTAAATGCAGTCGATCAGAAGCATCTGAATTACAGACGTAAGCAACAGAAAATCCGTCATAATAGGTGCCGCTTACCTGATTGAAGTATGCGGGGAAAGAGGGAACAAAGCCTGTCTGTTCTCCGATTTGGATATGCCACCACTTGTCCGTGAAGCCTATCAGTATAATATCACGTTCTATCCCATACGTGGCAGAAGAAGACGCTAAGTCAGGAGATGAATATAAATCCCATGCAGAACTGTCGGATTTATACTTTGGCCTTATGTCAGATTCAAAATCCTTTGATTCCGTCAAATACCGGCTTAACATGTAGCCTTCCTGTGTTCCGTCATTTCCGATTCTGACATAGACCCATTCCTTATCTATCCAAGAAAGAATACTTATCTCGGTTCCACTATAATAATTTCCGGTTATGTCAGCATTCAAATCCGGCTGTGAGAAAAGAGTCGAGTAAATAAATCTTTCCGAAGTGGAGACAAAAACCGTCTGCTCTCCAATGTTTTCTGCCGCAGCGGGTTTGGAAATCATTAGAAAACAAAATAAGAGATATGCAAGTTTTCTTAAAATACCCATAGAATCACCTCCGCGTCGTCTACGCAATCATAACTATACTGCGTAAACTGCTGTTAAGCAAGATTAGAAATGTAACATTTATGAGGTGAACCATGGATCGGCGAGAAATCCGAGCACAGAAAAGTCGGCAGCCAAAGCAGACATGACAACGGCGGGCGTTATATTCGGTTCACAAAGAAGGCTGTTCCGTCAAATTTTCAAGAGAACATCCTCTCCAGCTCCTCATACTTTTCGTATGTAATGAGCGCATCATGGTCGGTGCCGTCAAGACGGACGATGTATGTCCAGCGGCCGTAGGGCGAAATATCCCTGATGCGGGAGAGGTTGATGATATAGCTCTTGTGGCAGCGGAAAAACACGTCGGGGTCGAGCCGCGCCCCGGTTTCGGACAGGGTCTCTCCGGTCACATAGCGTCTGCCGCCTGCCGCATAGAGAACGGTGGATCTATCCTCCCGCTGAATGAGGACGATATCGTTCATGGAAAGAAAGGATACGCCGTCTCGGTGCTTGAGCATCAGCCGTCCGGCCGCATTGCGGACAATGGCGGGCTTTGGCATCTCCGCCGCCCGCTGCTTGTCCCTGATTTCCTTCACACGGGACAGTGTCCTGTCCAAACGCTCCAGCTTGAACGGCTTCACCAGATAGTCAAACGCATAGACCTCGAACGCATCCCCCATGTATTCCTCATGCGCGGTGGCGAAAATGAGGATGCAGGCAGGATCCCGGTCCTGAATCATTCGGGCGCATTCCACGCCCGTACGCTCCGGCATATCCACATCCAGAAAGACGACATCGGGGCGCAGGCGGTCGTATAGGGACAGGGTTTCCCTGCCCGTCTCCGCCTCGCCGACCACGCAGAAGCCGGCCGTTTTTTCGATGCGCTTGCGCAAGATAAGCCGCATTCCGGCTGCATCATCCGCAATCAGCACCTTTATGTCGCTCATTCTGACCTCCGTACATACAGGCGCACGGCGGGACGCTTCAAAATTTCCGCCATGATGACCCCGCGCACCAGCTCGCTTTGCGCATTGCCGGGCGCGGAGGCCGCTTCCGCTTCCGCATCGGGGCAGGCGGGCAAAGCGCTGTCGTTCAGCATATAGGCATGACAGGCGTCCTCGCCCTCGTTGCCCATCTGCGCCGCCGTCTGCGCAAAGGACAGGGCGCTTCGCTCGGTCGGGTGCAGCTCGCCTGATTTCCCGCGATGCCCCGAAAAGGCGCGCTCATCCTCCCAGCCGTCCGCCGATTGCTCTTCGATTTTTTCCGTTTGGGCAGGCTGTGCTTTGGGCGTTTGGCGGACGGGAGGGTGCTTCTTCGCAGCCTTTTTTCTGCTCGCTTTGCTGATGAAGCTGATGATGCCGATGATCAAGGCGATTTGTAAAAGAAACTCCGCAAAAGCCTCCGCCATGCGCACATCGCCTCCTTCAACAGTCTTTTGTTATTTTTTTCCGTTCGGTTCATGCGGCGCGGCAGACGGCACGGCGGCCTTGGCAATGCCGGAGCGCATATCGGTGTCCGCACTCAGGTTCTTAAGCTGATAATAGTCCATCACGCCGAGTTTTCCGCTTCGGAGCGCCTCGGCCATTGCCAGCGGCACCTGCGCCTCGGCCTCGACCACCTTGGCGCGCATTTCCTGCACGGCGGCCTTCATTTCCTGCTCATGGGCGACAGCCATCGCACGGCGCTCCTCGGCCTTGGCCTGCGCAATGCGGCGATCCGCCTCCGCCTGATCCATCTGAAGCTGAGCGCCGATGTTGCGGCCGACGTCCACATCCGCGATGTCAATGGACAGAATTTCATACGCCGTGCCCGCGTCCAAGCCCTTGCCCAGTACGGTCTGGCTGATGAGATCGGGGTTTTCCAGCACGTCCTCGTGCGACTTTGAAGAGCCGATGGTGGTGACGATGCCCTCGCCGACACGGGCGATGATGGTCTCCTCACCGGCACCTCCCACCAGACGGTCAATGTTGGTGCGAACGGTCACACGCGCCTTGGCGCGAAGCTCGATGCCGTCCTTGGCGATGGCGGAAATGGGCGGGGTCTCGATGACCTTGGGCACAACGCTCATTTTGACGGCCTGAAGCACGTCGCGACCCGCCAGGTCAATGGCGCGGGCAGTGCTGAAGGGGAGGCTGATGCCTGCTTGCTTGGCGGAAATCAGCGCGTTGGTCACCCGCTCGACGTTGCCGCCGGACAGGTAGTGCGTTTCCAGCATGTCCGTGGTGATGTCCAAGCCGGCCTTCCGCGCCTGAATGTATGCGCCGACGATTTTCTGCGGCGAAATGCGGCGGAAACGCATGCCGATGAGCGACAGCATTCTGACGGGGGCGCCGGAAGCGCGGGCGTTTATCCACAGCCCGAAGGGAACGTAAATCGCCACAATGATGATCAGCAGAATGACCAAGACCGGCAGGATGACAGCAAGAACGCTCATGCTTATACCTCCTCATTGAATCGGATGGTTTCGACGACAATTTGCGTGCCGTCTTCTTTCACGATGCGCACGGGGACATCCTTTTCGATGAAGTCCCCGCGGGTGACAACGCTCAGGCGCACGCCGTCAAACACGGCGATTCCGGCGGGGCGAAGGAGGGTGGCGGTGACGCCCTCACGCCCGATCAATGTTTCGTCCGGCTTTTTGTCATTCTCCTCGTCATCGCTGAGAATGAGCGGCGAACGGGACAGGCGGCCGTGCATGGCCGAGCGGATGGAGACAGACAGGGTGATGCCGCACAGCACCAGCATGACAAGCAGCATCAAAAGCCCTGCCAATGCGCCGAAGGACAGCCATGTCAGCACGACCGCCGCCGCCAGCAGCATCAGGCCGGAAATGCCGGGCAGCCCAAAGCCGGGCAGGAAAACCTCGACCGTCACCAGCGCCACGCCGACCAGCAGACACAAAACCGCCGGCAGATTGGCTGCAATAAAGCTGAAAACCGTTTCCAAGCGTCCTTTCCTCCTTTCAAACGATAAGACCCGTTTGCTGATTTTATTGTATCATGCAGCAGGTGCGCTGAAAAGAAACTGCGCTCCAAAACCGCGTTTTTCCGCCTCAAATGTCACTGGTGAAGCCGCGCCAGAATGGCCTTTGCGTCCGTCCTTTGCACAAGGCCGATGATTTGACCCGACAGAATGACCGTCATGAGCGAAAAAATGAGCGTTTTGAGCGGAATATACATGGTGGACAGCGCCAGCACAATGAGGTCGCTGCCCAAATAAATCCACTGAATGTCTAATTTTGTAATGCTGGACAGACTCATCGCCAGCGCATCATCGCCGCCGGGCGCACCTCCGTAGCGTACACACAGCCCGACCCCGACGCCCACAAACAGCGCTCCTGTCAGCGCCGCCCAAAGGGGAGATGCGCACAGCGCGGGAAAAATCGGCGCGAATTGCTCAAACAGGGCGTAAAAAACGGAATAACCGATGCAGGAAATGGCGGAATAGGTGATGAAATCCCGTCCCAGCGTCCGCCAGCCCAGCAGATAGCACAGCGCCGTCAGGACAAAATTGCTGACGGCGGGCGACAGCCCGATTAAATGACGAAGCAGCAGCGTCAGCCCCAGCACCCCGCCCTCCGTCACGCCGGAAAAGGCATGGATGTTGCTTAAACCGAACGCTAAAACGGCGCTTCCCAGCACCTGCATCCAACAATTTTTTGTTTTGAGAGATTTGAATGATGAGACCAGTCGATCGCCAACGGAACGCGCAGCACGGGAAAACAAATTAACAAAACCTTTCCTCAAAAAGTCGGGCAATGCCCGCATCATATTCAGTATATCGGGAAATGCGGGGAAAGTCAACGGCTAAATGTCCCGAATTATCGGCCTGAAGATCCGTCGCTTTCTTGACAATCATGAAGCGCAATGGTATAATTTGAAGCGGTAAAGAAGAAAGGTAAAGAAACTCTTTGCCTTATTTTTTATCCATACGGACAGTGTAAAGTTTTGC
>CAVFWQ010000017.1:0-24741 GCA_963626285.1 bacterium
ATTCTACAACAGGAGGTCTCTTTTTTCTACTGTCCGTTAAACGGGGAACGGTCCAACCGTGTCGGAGGTTTTTGTGTGAAAGGATTTTTGCTTTCGCCCCCTGACTTTGAAGCGCTCCATGCCATGCCCGTCTGTTCCATTTTATCGGACAGCCGAAGATTTACAAATCGCTCGGTTGTCAAATCTGTGAAAAACTGGTATAATCATGCCATCGGCCGCACAGGAGGCCGGTGCGTCCGGCGTGTTTCGTCCGGCAATTTCATCAAAAGGAGCATGCATTGTATGAAAAAGACACTTTCCGTTCTGCTGGCCGTTCTCCTCGTACTGAGCGCATCAAGCGCACTGGCGGTGAGCCGTGATTTCGGCAGCGTGAAAATCAACGAATTTATGGCGTCCAACGGCGATACCCTGGAGGACAGCTTCGGCGAGGATCCCGACTGGATAGAGCTGTACAACGATTCGGATGAGGACATTGACCTGGAAGGGCTGTGCCTCTCGGACGGCAAGCGGACGCTGGACAAATTCGTCTTCCCCGCCGGCGCTGTGCTGCCCGCCCGCGGCTATCTGGTGGTCTTCGCCTCCGGCCGCGATACGACCGTGACCACGGATGACGGCAAAACGGAGTACCACACCCGCTTCAAGCTGAGCGCGTCTGGCGAAAAGGTGGTCGTTTCCTATCAGGATGTCATTTTGGACATGGTGAAGTTTGAGCAGCAGGAAAAGGATGTTTCCTACGCCCGTCAGGAGGACGGCTCCTGGGACTTCTGCCATACCCCGACCCCCGGCGCGGCAAACGTCTTTGAATGATGCGCCGAAGCCGTGCTTCGGATGTCAAAGATAGAAGCCGAAATTGAAAAAAAGAAGCTCCGCTGTCTGTCAGACGGCGGAGCTTTTGATATGCGCTCCATCAGGCTTTGGATAATGCCTCGGCCATCTGCGCAAGCTGCGCCCTGCTCTCGTCATTCAAGGCGGACTTGATGCGCACGGTTGTCTCAAGGAAGGTGAGGTTCTTGCCCGCTTCCAGCAGCCGCTGCATGACCTTGGCGGCCTGCGGCGCCCACGAACCGTTTTCGATGAAGCCGACCGTGCGATTTTGATAATTGCGCTCGGTCAGATGCTCGACGAACGCCCGCATCGGAGGGAAAACGTCCGCGTTATAGGTGGTGGCAGCCAGCACAAGCTTTCGGCAGCGGAAGGCGTCCGCCACGGCCGCCGCCATGTCGCAGCGGGCAAGGTCATACAGGCGGACGTCGTCGCAGCCAAGCGCCCGCAGGCGTTTTGCCAGTTCCTCGGCGGCTTCTTTGGTGTGCCCGTACACGGAGGCATAGGCAATCGTGATGCCGTCCGTCTCCGGCTGATAGGACGACCACAGGTCATATAAATGCAGATAATGTCCGATATTGTCGGACAGCACGGGGCCGTGCAGCGGGCAGATGCGGTCGATGGCAAGCTCCGCTGCCTTTTTCAGCACGGGCTGCACCTGCGCGCCGAATTTGCCGACAATGCCGATGTAATAGCGCCGCGCTTCATCCTCCCACGGCTCATCGCAGTCCAGCGCGCCGAATTTGCCGAAGGCGTCGGCGGAAAACAGCGTCTTATCCGCTTCGTCGTAGGTCAGCATGACCTCCGGCCAATGCACCATCGGCGCGAGGATGAAGCGGAGCGTGTGCCTGCCCAGCGTCAGCGTGTCGCCGTCCTTGACGATCAGCGTCCGTCCGCTCAAGTCAAGGGAGGGGAAGAACGCCCCGAGCATGGGGACGGTGCGGGCGTTGACGACAAATGTTGCGCCCGGAAACGCCTCCGCAAACGCCTGAAGCCCCGCCGAATGGTCAGGCTCCATGTGCTGGATGATGAGATAGTCCGGCGTGCGCCCCTTGAGGGCGGTGCGCAGCTTGTCCAGCCACTCGGCGGTAAAATGCGCCTCCACGGAATCCAGCACCGCCGTCTTTTCGTCTGAAATCACATAGGAATTATACGACATGCCGTTGGGGACGCTGTACTGCCCCTCAAACAAATCCACCTGCCGGTCGTTGACCCCGATATACAGGGTGTCGTTTGTCACCTTCATCTGACTGCACCTCCAAAAATTAATCGGGCGTACCCTTATATTATACACGAAAAAACGGCCGATTCAAACATAAAACGGCAATGAAATATTATGCCGAAACCGAGCTGATTTTGCATAAATAAAGCTCGATATATCAAACAAATGAAAAAATATTCAATAACGCCTTTGTTCTGCCTTTTTTTACATGAATTATGAATTCTGCGTCAGGAAGAAAAAATTGTGCGCAAAGCATATTTTTTCCTGTATAATATGATAGGCTGCGGAGGTTTGGGGTTTTGGAAAAGCGCCCGCCTTCAGCAGTATTTTCGTGACGGGAGACAATTTCCGCCGTGATCGCGGCGTTTACATAATCACTTATGTGACCGATATGTAAGGAGGAAACATGACATTCTTTGATATGCTCAACCTGTTCGGCGGGATCTCCCTGTTCCTGCTGGGCATGAAAATGATGGGCGATGCGCTGGAGCAGCGGGCCGGCGGCCAGCTGAAAGCCCTGCTTTCCCGCCTGACCTCCAGCCCCGTCAAGGGTTTTCTGGTCGGCCTTTTGGCCACGGCGGTCATCCAGTCGTCCGGCGCGACCACGGTCATGGTGGTCGGCTTTGTCAATTCCGGCGTGATGCAGCTCTCGCAGGCCATCAACGTCATCATGGGCGCGAATGTCGGCACGACCGTGACGGCGTGGCTGCTGTCCTTAACGGGCATTCAGGGCGACGGCTTCTTCATCCAGCTCCTCAAGCCCTCGTCCTTTTCGCCCGTGCTGGGGCTCATCGGCATCATCCTGTATATGTTCATCAAAAAAGAAAAGTCCAAGCAGACCGGCATGGCGCTGCTCGGCTTCTCCGTGCTGATGTACGGCATGCAGACCATGTCCTCGTCCGTTGAGCCGCTGAGCCGGGTGCAGGCATTCACGGATTTCCTGCTTCTTTTAAGTAACCCTGTATTGGGCGTGCTGGCGGGCGCCGCCATGACTGCCGTCATCCAGTCCTCCTCCGCTTCCGTCGGCATTTTGCAGGCGCTCTCCGTGACGGGCGTGCTGACGAACGGCTCGGCAGCGCCCATCATCATGGGGCAGAACATCGGCGCCTGCGTCACGACCCTGCTGGCCTCTGCCGGCGCGAACAAGAACGCCCGCCGCGCCGCGCTGGTGCATCTGTACTTTAATATCATCGGCACGGTGTTCTGGCTGCTCGTTTATTTTGTCGCCGATTCCGTTTTCCATCCCGCCTTCCTTTCGGCAGCGTCCACGCCGCTTTCCATTTCCATCATCCATTCCTCGTTCAATATCGGCGCGACCGCCCTGCTCCTGCCCTTCGGCAGGCAGCTGGAGCGTCTGTCCAAGATGAGCATCCGCGACCAGGGCACGGACGAGCGCGCCTTGCTGGACGAGCGCCTCTTTGTGACCCCGACCCTGGCGCTTCAGCAGGCGAACGACGTTTCCACAGAGATGGAAAAAACCGCCTTCTCCGCCCTGACATCTTCGCTTTCCCTGCTGAATGCCTATGATGAAAAGAGCGCGGCGGAGATAAAGAAAAAAGAGGACGAGACGGACAACTATGAGGACGCGCTCGGCTCGTATCTGGTGAAGCTGTCCGAGCATAAGCCCGGCGAGGAGGATGTGCGCGGCCTGACCGAGCTGCTGCGCTTAATCGGCGATTTTGAGCGCATTGCCGATCACGCCGTCAACCTCATGGAATCCGCGCAGGAAAAGCACGACAAAAACCTTCAGTTTTCCGATGCCGCGCTGGGCGAGCTGCGCGTCATGTCCGATGCCGTTCTGGAAATCATGCACCTTTCGCAGACTGCCTTTGAAACGAACGATTTGTCGCTGGCGCGGCGCGTGGAGCCGTTGGAGCAGGTGATAGACGACTTGCAGCAGGAGATCCGCACCCGCCATTTAAAACGCCTGACCAACGCGCAGTGCACCATCGAGATGGGCTTTGTCCTGTCCGACATTCTGACCAACCTGGAGCGCGTCGCCGACCACTGCTCCAACATCGCGGCCTGCGTGTGCGAAATCGCCGCCAACCGCCTGAATATGCACGCCTTCACGCATGACCTCAAGGAAAGCCCCGCCGACTTTGAAAAGATGTACGGAGAGTACAAGAAAAAGTACGCCCTGAACGATTAAGCGGGCGGCGGAGGCATTGCCGCTGCCTGAGCCTTGCTGCATCCATGCCCGTCCTTCTCGGAATTTTCACTTGCATCCGGCCGAAAATTCCGTTATGATAAAGGCATGGCAAGGGAGGCGGCGAAATGGACAACGCGGAGAAATTTCTGAACCTGTACAAGTCGCTGGAGGAGGCGCTGGAAACGCGCTATCGTGAGCGCGGCAAGAGCACGTCCTCGCCCGTTTCGCAGTATTTGAAGGAGAGGGAGGCAGAGCCCTTCCGAAACGACTTGGATCTGTGCCGTCAGGTGCGCAATCTCCTGTCGCATACCGCGGATGTGGACGGCGAAACGCCCGTGCAGCCCGCCGATGCGTTGCTTCGCGTGCTTCGGGAGGTGCTTGACTTTGTGCAGCGCCCGCCGCTGGCTGTCGAGTATGCGACCCCCTATGACGCGCTGCTCAGAGCGCGGCCGGATGACCTCGTCATGCCCGTGATGCGCAGGATGGTGGACTGCGGCTTTTCCCACGTGCCTGTGATGCGCGGGCGGCTCGTGCTGGGCGTGTTCAGCGCCTCCACGCCGTTTTCGCAGCTCATTACGGGGCGCACGCCGCCCATCGACGAACAGACGGAGATGAGCGCTTTAAGTAACCTGACGCGCATCGATCAACACCTGACGGAGCGGTTTCTGTTCGTGCCGGACGGCATTTCCGTGCCGGAGGCGCAGCGCCTGTTCACATTGGACAGAAAGCGCGAAAAACGCCTCGCCGCGCTGTTTTTGACCTCGAACGGACAGCAGAGCGGGGACTTGACCGCCATGATGACCCCGTGGGATTTTGTGAAGTGACGGGGCACTCGGAAACGCGAAGATAAAACGTTCGCCGCCTTCAAGACGGCGGCGCATGCCGAATCATGAGGTGAATCAAATGGACTTAAGAGCGGAAGCCTTACAGAAGCATTACGACTGGCACGGCAAGATAGAGGTCGTGTCCAGAACGCCCGTCACGAACGCAAGGGAGCTGTCGCTGGCGTATACGCCGGGCGTCGCCGAGCCGTGCCTTGTCATCCGGGACGACTATCAGAAATCATGGGAGCTGACCCGCCGCAGCAACATGGTCGCCGTCATCACGGACGGTACGGCCGTGCTGGGCTTGGGCGACATCGGGCCGGAGGCGGGAATGCCCGTGATGGAGGGCAAATGCTGCCTGTTCAAGGAATTTGCCGACGTGGACGCCTTCCCGCTCTGCGTCCGCTCCAAGGACGTGGATGAAATCGTCCGCACCGTTTATTTGATTTCCGGCTCGTTTGGCGGCATCAATTTGGAGGATATTGCCGCGCCGCGCTGCTTTGAAATCGAGCGCAGGCTCAAGGAAGTCTGCGACATTCCCGTGTTCCATGACGACCAGCACGGCACGGCCGTTGTGGTCGCCGCCGCCCTGCTGAACGCCCTGCGCGTGGTCAAAAAGGATATAGAGGCCGTCAAGGTCGTCATCAACGGCGCGGGCGCTGCGGGCATTTCCATCGCCAAGCATCTGCTGAAGCTGGGCGTGCGGAACCTGATTCTGGCGGACCGCTTCGGCATCATCAGCGAGGGCATGGAGGGGCTGAATGCAGCGCATGAAGAGATGAGCAGGGTCACCAACCGTGCGCATATCAGGGGCAGTTTGGCGGACGCCATGCGCGGCGCGGATGTGTTCATCGGCGTGTCCGCCCCCGGCATTGTCAGCCGCGAGATGGTCGCTTCCATGGCGGACGGCGCGTGCGTGTTTCCGATGGCCAACCCGACGCCTGAAATCATGCCGGAGCAGGCTAAGGAAGCGGGCGCGGCGGTCGTCGGCACGGGACGCAGCGACTACCCGAATCAAATCAACAATGTGCTGGCCTTCCCCGGCATTTTCAGGGGCGCGCTGGACGTGCGGGCGCGGGACATCAACGATGCCATGAAGATGGCCGCGTCACAGGCCATTGCCTCTCTCGTCAGCGATGAGGAGCTGTCCGCCGAATACATCCTGCCCAAAGCCTTTGATAAGCGCGTGGGCAAGGCCGTTGCCGCCGCCGTTGCACAGGCCGCAAGGGAAAGCGGCGCGGCGAGGCTGTAATCATAAACGCGGCTTCGTTGCAGTGCCGCGAAATCAGTGTGAGCAAAAGCGCCTGCCGCACAGGGGGGCAGGGGTTCGGCCATCCCTGACAAAACGGTTTTATCGCAGCCGTCAACGAAATTTTTGCAATCAGGCTTCAGGTGTGTTGCTCCCTTCTTTATGTCAAACAGGATAATGCGGGCAGCTCGTTTTTCTCCGTGACGGAGACCAGCATTTCGGCAAAGCCCTTGGGGTCTTTGATTTGGTACTGCATATGCCGATAGCCGTCAAACACGGGAAAATGGCCGTGCGGATAGGCGCGCATGACCGCCGCCCGATACTTCATATGCTCCTCGGCGCTGCCGAACGCCCAAAAGCTCTGCGCTTGGAGCGCGTTCGGCAGGGCGGCAAAGGGCTTGTCCTCCAAGCTGTCCGCAAGCTGGCGGCGCAGATTGCCGTAGGTCAGCGCTTTTCCGGCGGCGATGAAGTACGGCTTGATGGCATCGTCATCGCACCACATGATTTTTTTGAGCGTACCGCCCTTTGACCAATAGAGGCTCTTGATGGCGAGGCAGAGGAAGGGCGTCATGATGCGGCGCGTGCCCTTTTTGATTTGAGCAAACTGTCCGCCGTCAAAGAAGGCGTGCGCCACGGGCAGCTTCGTTGAGGACAGAAACGCAGTGGCTAAATCCGCCCCGATGGAGGAGGATACGACCAGCGCAAGGCGCGTGACCCCCTGCGCTTTCAAAAACGCCTCCGTCTGCCGTACCTCGTCCGACTTGCTTATATAATGCTGCCCCGCGCAGTACACCGTGGAGGTCGGCAGGATGCAGAAATATTTGTCCTTCAAATGCGTCGCCACGGGCTTGCTGCTGTCGCCCGTGACGCCCATCGCGTGAAAAAACAGCACCGCCGGATCGGCACGGTCGCCCATCGTTTCAAACAACATCATCGTCACCTTCGTTTCTTTGGTTAGTTATCTTTAACCACGGCGGAAAAATGAAAGAGCATTTCTGCTCCGTTCATTCGTCCCGATGCTTCGGGACAGCATCATTGTACGCTTTTTTCGGCTTCTGTCAAGCGGCAGCGTTTCAAAATCAGGAAGAAATATGCTTTGCGCTTGGCTGTTCCCCCGATCATCGAACGCCCGCCGCTTCGCTCAGTCCCTTGCCTTTTTCCAGATGTGCGGGACGAACAGCAGCAAAATCGGGAAGATTTCCAAGCGCCCCAGCAGCATGTCCAAGGTCAGCACCAGTTTGGAAAGCGTTGAAAAATGGTCGTAGTTGGCCATCGGGCCTATCTCGTTGAGCCCCGGTCCCACATTGTTCAAACACGAAAGGACGGCGGAAAAATTGCTTTCAAATTCAAATCTGTCCAGCGAGACGACCAGCAGCGACAGGACGAACAGGAAGGCATAGGCCCCGAAAAAGGCGTACACGCCGCGCACCGTATCGTCCGGCACGGTCTTTCCGTCCATTTTGACGGGGCGGACGAGGTTGGGGTAGAGGAGCTTGCGGATCTCCACCCGCACGGCCTTGAACAGAATGAGAATGCGGGAGCATTTGACGCCGCCGCCCGTGGAGCCGGCGCAGCCGCCGATGAGCATCAGCAGGAGAAAGACGGTTTGGCAAAGCTGCGGCCAATAGGCAAAGTCCGTGGTGGCGTAGCCCGTGGTGGTGAGGATGGACACGGTCTGAAAGGCCGCGTGGCGCAGCGCAGTCCCCAAATTGTTTTGATACAGCGGCAGGATGGCGGCTGTCATGACGGCCGTGGCGATGAAAATGACGCTTCCGTAAAAGCGAAGCTCTTCATCCAGCGCGGCGCGCTTGAACGAGCGCATCAACAGCAGATAATAGATGCCGAAGTTCACGCCGAACAGCCCCATGAACACCGTGATGACCCATTGCAGATAGGGGCTGTAGGAGGCTATGCTGTCCGCCTTGACGCCGAAGCCGCCCGTGCCTGCCGTGGAGAAGGCGGTCAGGACAGCCTCAAAAACGGGCATCCCGCCCAGGAGCAGAAGCAGGGTCTGCAAGGCGGTCATGCCGATGTAGATGGTATACAGAATCCGTGCGGTCTGCATGGTCTTGGGCACGAGCTTGCTCACCTGCGGGCCGGGCGATTCCGCCCGCATGATAAACAGCGAATCGCCGGAGCTGCCGGCAAAGGAGGACACCGCCAGCAGAAACACCAGCACGCCCATGCCGCCCAGCCAGATGGTAAAGGAGCGCCAGTAGAGCAGGCTTTTCGACATGGCCTCCACATTTTCCAGAATGCTCGCGCCCGTGGTGGTCAGGCCGGATACGGTTTCAAACAGGGCGTTCACATAGGAGGGAACCTCGCCCGACAGGACGAACGGAAGCGCGCCCAGGAGGGAGATCATCATCCATGCCAGAGCGACGATGATGAAGCCGTCCTTGGCGTACAGCGTCGTCTTGTGCGGGGGCTTCAAAAAGGTCACAAGGCTTAAAAGCAGCATGAGGCCGATGGTCACCGCAAAGCCCTCGGCGGCGGCGCCCTCGTGCCACAGGAGCGCCAGCACCAGCGCGGGCAGCATCAGCACTGCGACTAAGCGCAGCGTAACGGACAAAACGCGCAAAATCATTCGGTCGTTCATCAGACAATGCTCCTAAACTCACGCTCTGATTGGCGCTGCTTCAAAAATATCATTCATTTCATGCAGGCTTCTGTCCGCCTGCGCCACGACGACCACGGAATCGCCGTCCGAAAAGCAATCCTCGCCGCTGGGAATGATGACCGTGCCGCGATGCGAAATGACGGCGACCAGGATGTTTTTCTTAATCGGCACATCCCTGAGCGGAACGCCCAGATACCAGGTGCCCTTTCCGGCGCGGAACTCCAGCGCCTCAACGCGCCCGCCGACTATCCTGTGCAGGGCGACGACGCTGCCGGAGCCGCCCGTTGTCTGCATGGCGCGGACATAGCGCAGAATATCGTTGCACACGAGCAGGCGCGGGCTGATGACGCATTCCGCCGTCGTGTCGTGCAGGATTTCCGTGTACTCCGTTCGGTTGATTTTCGTGACCACCTTGGACACATGCATGTGGTTGGCGTACATGGAGATGATCAAATTCTGCTCGTCAATGTTGGTCAGCGTGACCACCGCGTCCGTCTCCTCAAGCCCCGCGTCAAGCAGGGTCTGGAAGGACGCGCCGTCCCCGTGGGTGATGAGCGCATCGGGCAGAAGCTCGCTCAGCACCTGACAGCGCTCTAATTTGCTTTCAATGATCTTGACCTCCAGCCCGGCCTCCGTGAGCATCCTTGTCAGATGCACGGCAATGCGGCTGCCGCCCACAATCATGACCGAGCGGATGCGGGCGTGCTCCAGTTCCATGGTCTTTGCCAGCGTCATCAAATCCTTGGCGGGCGCGGTGACATACAGATGGTCTCCGCCCCTTAGGACAAAGCTGCCGTCCGGGATGGTGACCTCGCCCGCCCGCTCCACGGCGCAGATGAGGACGCGCATTTTAAAGGTTTTATACAGGGCATGAAGCGCCATGCCGTCCAGCTTGCCGCCTTCGCGCACGGGCACGGCGACGATTTCCGCACGCCCCTTGGCAAACTTGTCACGCTGGAGGAAGGAAGGAAACTGAAGCAGGCCGAATATCTCGCGGGCGGCAATCTTTTCGGGATTGACCGCCATGCTGAGCCCCATTTCCTCGCGCAGCAGGTACTGCGCCTCCGTATATTCCGAATTGCGGACACGCGCAATGGTGTGCCGGCAGCCTAACTTGCGGGCAATCATGCAGCACAGCAGGTTGATTTCATCCGCCGCCGTGACTGCCAGCAGCAGGTCGGCCGTGGCCACGCCCGCCTCGCGCTGAACGGCTGCGCTCGCGCCGTTGCCCTCCATGACCATGACGTCCAGCCTGTCCGTCGCATTCGCCAGCGCCCCGCGCTGCGTATCCACCACCACCAGGTCGTGTCCCTCGCGGCTGAGCGCCTGCGTCAGGGAAAAGCCGACTTTGCCGTCGCCGATGACTACGATCTTCATGAGAACTGCCTTTCGATTGGCAATGCCTTTGTCCGTATGTTCAGCGCATCGCCGCGCTCCCCGCTTATTATAGCACATTCGGTCAAAAAAGCAAGAAAAAAGGCGGTTTGACGGGGAGACTGAGAGCGGTTTGGGCAGGCTGTATCATTTGGCTTGACAATAGCACCATTTCAGAGTAAAATATGCATGATCGGCGAAAGTGCCGCACCTGTCAGGCGCAGGTGTCGGCCTTGCTGTTTTCTGATACATTCGCGCTGTTCCTTTTGCAGTAGGCATTTGCCCACTTTCACCATATACGGCGGGATTTTTTCCGTCCCGTCGGCGTGATTTTTGTGTGACGAATTCTGCCCGTTTGAGGGCTGCTCGGTATCGGGAATATGGCATTGCCGTGCGGATTTTTTCCTCGCGGCTTTTTGCGTGGTCAACATACCGGCTTCGCTTCATGATTCGGCGGCACGGGAGCTGCTGTTTTCCGTCTGAGCCCTTCATTTTTCGGTCTGTGTTTTCATTCCGCACGGCGCCGGCGCACCTGCCCTGCGCCGCTTGACGGAGAATGAAGACATTCGGAATTTTAGGATGCTCAGGCGGCGATACAGGCGCCCGCGTTTCCCGCTTTTGCAATCTCGATTGACGATACGATGGCGCCGCACCCCTGCGCCCTGCCTTGCGCAAATCTTTGATTTGCCATGCGGCATCCGGCGCAGAGCGTGCTTTTATCGTGCTTCCTTTCAATTAAGCGCAGCCGATCCGGGTTTGCGGATGCTTTTTGGCGTCCGCCGTTTGGTGCTTGAAAAAACAGATGAAAAAATCACAAGGCAGCGCCGCGTCTGTGCGGTGATGCCCACGGAAAGGAGAGAACACAACAAAGTGACATGGCTGTGGATTGTGCTGACCGCGCTGGTCTGCCTTGCCGCAGGCGGGGCGCTCGGATACCTGTACCAGAAAAATGTGGTTGAAAAGAAGATCGGGCGGACAGAGGAATATGCCAAAAAGCTGCTTGACGATGCCACGCGCAAGGCGGACGAGAAGAAAAAGGAAATGATTCTCGAAGCCAAGGAGGAGGTGCTTCGTCAGAAGACCGAGCTGGACAAGGAAATCAATGCCCGCCGTGCGGACATTCAGCGCTCGGAGCGCCGCGCACAGCAGCGCGAGGAGACCTTCGACAAGAAGCTGGACGCTTTGGACCAGCGCGAAAAGACGCTCAACAAGCGTCAGGACGACATTCAGGCGCTCGAAAAGGAAGCGGAGGGCTATAAGGCCAAGCAGGTGACGGAACTGGAGCGCATCGCCTCCATGACGCAGGACGAGGCGCGGCAGATGGTCATCGAGCGCGTTCAGAAGGACGCCTATCACGATGCCGCCGCGACCGTGCGCGACATTGAAAGCAAGGCCAAGGAGGAGGGCGAAAAGAAGGCGCGCAACATCATCGCCCTTGCCATTCAGAAGTGCGCCGCCGACCATGTGGCGGAGACCACCGTTTCCGTCATCAACCTGCCCAATGACGACATGAAGGGGCGCATCATCGGCCGTGAGGGGCGCAACATCCGTGCGCTGGAGACGGCCACGGGCGTTGACCTCATCATCGACGATACGCCGGAGGCCGTGATCGTATCCGCCTTTGACCCCGTTCGCCGCGAGATTGCGCGCATCGCCATTGAAAAGCTCATCATGGACGGGCGCATTCATCCCGCCCGCATCGAGGAATGCGTTGAAAAGGCCAAGAAAGAGGTCGATAACCAGATTCGTGAGGCGGGCGAGCAGGCCGTCTTTGAGACGGGTCAGCACGGTCTCCATCCGGAGCTGGTGAAGCTGCTGGGACGTATGCGCTACCGCACCAGCTACGGACAGAATGTCCTCAAGCACTCCATTGAGGTCAGCCACTTGGCCGGCCTGATGGCGGCGGAGCTGGGCGCCGATGTGCAGCTTGCCAAGCGCGCCGGCCTTCTGCACGACATCGGCAAGGCCGTTGACCATGAGCAGGAGGGTACGCACGTTTCCATCGGCGGCGAGCTGGCGCGCAAATATCACGAAAGTCCCGATGTCATTCATGCCATCCTTGCCCATCATAACGACGTTGAGCCGCAGACGGTCGAGGCCGTTCTGGTGCAGGCAGCGGACGCCATCAGCGCCGCCCGCCCCGGCGCACGCCGCGAGAGCTTGGAAAACTATATCAAGCGTCTTGAAAAGCTGGAGGAGATCGCCAATTCCTTCCAGGGCGTGGAAAAGTGCTTTGCCATTCAGTCCGGCCGCGAGGTGCGCATCATGGTGAAGCCCGACGACGTGACCGACGAGGGCACGAAGGTGCTGGCGAAGGAAATCGCCAAGCGCATCGAAAAGGAAATGGAGTACCCCGGCCAGATTCGCGTGAACGTCATCCGCGAGACGCGGAGCACAGAATACGCCAAATAATCGGCGGTCAAAAAACGTTTGACGCAAAAGCCCCCTTCTTCTTTCACGGGAGAAGGGGGCATTCTGCGTGTTCAAAAACTGCGTTTTTGACACGCTCCATGCAGGATGAAGCACTTCATCCTGCATGGCAGAGCTGCGGAAATGATTTTTCTGCGCTGACGCTCCGAAAAATCGCCCCGCACGACCGGCAAAGCCGGTCGATACGATTAAAAATGAAGGGGCTTCGGCCCCTTCATGCATCCCCAAGAATGTCTGCGGACTTTTCCGATAGTCTGAATGCCCCCTTCTTCTTTCACGGAAGAAGGGGGCATTTGGATGCGGCTGCGGTACCGCGTGCCATCCGGCGGGCTGCGGATTTACGAGCCGACTTCCTGATTTTGCGCGGGCATTTCGTTTTTCTGTCCCTTCGGGTGCTTTTGACGCTCGTGCCGGAACCAATACCACAGGGCGGCCAAAGCCTGGAGGACGGCCGCCACGATGTACAGCAGGTACATCATCGAATGCGTGAAGGTGAGGCTTAAGGACAGCGGAATCGACCAGACCAGCAGGCTGACGGACAGGAGCTGCTGCCATGTCCCCCACCAGATGGAGGTAAACACCAGGCCCACAATGGCCGAGGCCGTGAGCGCGTAGATGTACACGAGCCAGACCCGCTCAAAACGCAGGAAGCTGAGCAGCGCAAAGAAGACCGTCGCCACCAAAAACACCAGCCCAACGGACAGCACAAGAATCAGCCCGCGGCTCCTGTCGCGGCGCGGCAGGCTCCTGTCCGCGCACAGGTCGTCCAGCGTCACATGAAACAGCTCCTTGACGGCCAGCAGCACACAGATGTCCGGCAGGCCGTCACCGCGCTCCCACTTGGAGACGGATTTGTCGGAATAATTCAGCTTTTCCGCAAGCTGCGCCTGGGTCATCCGTTCGCGCCTGCGCAGGGTCGATATGTTCTGGCCGATGATTTTAGCCAGCTGCTCCTCATTCGTCATAAATCTCCATCATCCTCTGAAACCCTTGATTTTTCGGCATTTCTACGCGCAGTAGAGTGCCGTTTTCCGTCCGGTAGAGCGTGTTTTCCCGTTTCGTAGGGTGACAATCAGGCGTGCCGATGGTACGCTGAAGGCGAAGAAACGGACGGAACGGACGCATACCCTCCCCGATGCCGAACGTTTTCCCTCCGCTTCTTCAAAAAGCCGAAGGGAGACAAAAGCATGACTGATATTCCTTGCGAAACGAGAAAAGGAAGCCTCAAGGCCGCTCACATTGTCCGCATCCTGACCACCGCGCCGATTGCGGCCGGCGCACTGACGCTCATCCTGTATTACCGCATCCCCGGCGCATTTTTGAACGGTGCGCACGCGGCGCTGGCGCTGTTCTTTTTATGCGCCCTGCCGCTTTTTTCCTATCCTGTCTCCGCGCTCGTGCCGTCCATCCGAAAAAAGGGACGGGACGGGCAGCGAAAGCTGGCCATCGTGTTTTCGGTCATCGGCTACGCCTTAGGCTTCGCCGCCTGTATGCTGCTGGGTGGCGCGCCGCTTGAAAAGGCGATGTTTTTGACCTACCTGCTCTCCGGCACGGGCATTGCGCTGACCACGCTGCTGCATTTCAAGGCCAGCGGCCATGCCTGCGGCGTAGCGGGGCCTATCTTCCTGCTGGCTTATGCGCTGGGCCCGAAGTGGTACGCGCTGGTGCTTTTGCTGGCGCTGGTCTTCTGGTCGAGCCTGCGGCTGGAGCGCCACACCCTGCCCCAGCTCATCGGCGGCTCGGTCATCCCGCTCATCGCGCTGATGATCTCCCTGAGCGTTTTCGGGGCATGATTCCGCGCCGCTTGGATCGTTCGGATAATCGATTAATCCGCATTGCCGAAAAATTCTCCGCGCATGGCCAGCGTGCCGCTCAGGGTGTCTGTCTGCTCACCCACAAAATAAAAGCGCACACGGCAGACGGACGATGAGCCCGTCATGGTGTTGACGAGGGCGTACACGGCATTTTTTTCCTTCTCGGCGGACAGTCCCTCAAAGGCCGAGCGAAAGCGCTCGCTGAAATTCAGCAGCAGCGTGTCGCCCGCCTGATACGCGCCGAGCAGGTCGGCGTCCGAAAGCGCTTCGGGCAGCACGGCCTTTAAGCCGTTCGCCGTGTCATAATACTGCGGGCCGGACAAAAGCTGCTGGTACAGTCTGCGCGGGGAACGCGCCCATGCGCAGGGCAGGGAGCGGATGGTCTCGCAGAGCGTTCCGTCCGCATCAGGGAAATAGAGGGATACATTGGTCAGCAGAAAACCGGAAAAGTCCGTTCGGCGCATCAGCCCCTCCGAAAAGCCGATGGTCTGCCCCGCGTTTTCATACAGTCCCGCCGGAACGAGCGCCGTCACGCGCTCCTCGCCGATGCTCACCTGAACGGATGAAACGGACGGCAGGAAGGTGCAGAGCGTCATGGTGAGAGACGCCATCATCACGGAGCGCGTCACGCCGCTGTTTACCAGCGCCTCGTTCAGCTCCTCCGCAAAGGACAGGACAACGGTTTTCTGCCCCGTGCCCTGCGAATCTGAAATCACCGGCTCCTGCCGGAGCAGGGCGCACAGGTCGGGCAGGCTCGGTACGTTGGACAGCTCCGCCGCGCCGCCGCGCAGCGCCTGCAAAAGCGCCTTGGTCATGACGGACGGGTCGGCGGATGGGAGCTTTATTGTCTGCGTTTCGCACAGGATGCCCTGCCCCGCCAGCGCCGGAAAATACAGCGCCGCATCGATGCGAAACGGCGTTTCGCCGGACAGACCGCCCTGCCGCTGGGACACGAGCCGCCCGTGCAGCATGATGGGGTCGTCCAGGGTGTTTTTCGACAGACAGCCGAGAGGCAGCGTCCCGCCCGCGTCCAAGCCGGGGGATACGCCCGCCGCCATCACGTTCACGCCCGTGATGTCGTCCAGCGAGCACAGGGTATTGGCGATGGCCTGACAGAGCGTGAACAGCTCCGTATTGGAAAGAGACAGCGCCGCCACCGAGAGATTGACCGTGGCGATGCCGCAGGACACCGTGACCGCGTCCGTTGCCGCAGGCGTCACCTTGCCAAAGCCCGGAACGGTCTCGTAATCCTCGCCCGCCGGATGCTGAAACAGGGCGCGCAAAACGGTTTCCGCTTCGGTGACGGAGGAAGAAAAGGTGAGCGCCTCCGTCACGGGCGAAAGCTGCGTGCCGTCCGAGGAGGGCAGATACAGCGTCGCCAGCATTTCATACTGTCCCTCGCGGTCGCCGACCGGCGCTTCGTAGGGGTCGTCCCGCATGGGAACAGACTCCGCCGCCGTTTCCTGCGTCCTGCTTTGGCAGCCCGCCGTCAGCAGGCAGACGCACAGCAGAAGCGGCAGGAAGCGTGTTTTTTTGCTTTCCTTGTGCCTTGTCACGTTTCCTCCTTCAGCACCCTGCCGCGCAGACGGTTGACCGTGCGCTCCAATGCGCCGCGGCTCGTGCCCCACGGCTTGTCGTGGTTGCGGTAGTCAAATTTAACGCAGAAGCCGTCCAGATCACTTTGCGCGGTTTGCAGCTCACGGCTCAAAATATCGCGCAGGGTCGTTAAAAAAGCGCGCAGGGTATCGCTAGCCAGCATTTCGTCCGCCAAGGCCATGACAAGCGGCAAATCGCGCAGGCATACGCCCTTGGACTTTTCAAACGCCGTCCGAAAGGAAGCGTCGGTCTTGTACAGGTGGAGCAGGGTGCGAATGTAGCGCGTGACATGCTCCTCCAAGCTGTCGCAGATGATGCAGCCGCTTGTTTTTTGGGCCAGCTTTTCCGCCGCCGCCCGAACGCCGCCTGTTTTGTCGCCTTTCAGAAAGCCGCCCTTCATGCCCGCAACGGCCCTGTCCATTTCGGCAAGCACCGCCCTGGTCATCGTTTGCAGATGGGACTGCATGAGGAGCGCATGGCCGAGCCGATTTTTCTGGTTGTACAGCATTTGCTGATGACGCGGGCAGAAGCCCTTCTCATTGACCTTGATGCGGATGTCCGGCTCCATGACAGAGCCGCCCAAAAAACGCTCCACATCAAGCTGCTCGTTTTTTTCGCGCAGCAGACAGATGGGGCAGGCACTGTCCTGCTTAACGGCATCCCAGACGGGAATCGTGTCCAAGTGATACAGCATAGATTCTCCTTGATGAGAAAAATGGGGGATAGCGGAGAAAGGCGGACATTCGGTCTGCTTTTTCTGCTTGCCGCTATTCTCTTTCGGGCGCGTTGCAGCGGCTGCAGCGGTCCAATACCTTGTAGCGCGTGTTGTTGATCTCCGCATAGGTGAAGGTGCCGGTCAGGGGCTGATATTCCTTGGCGACGCTGGAGCAGTAGGGGTCAAGGTGATACTTCTGCCCGCCGCTCGTGTTGTAGTACAGCACGAGGGAGGGGTCGACCGTGGCCACCGGCGTAGGGGAGGGGGTGGCCTTGGTGATCAGGTTGTCCACCTGCCCGAAGTATTCATCCGCATCCTCGACCGTGCCGACGCTGCTCAGGGAGTCCGGGTCGACATACCACACATCGTTGGTTCTGTTCATGATAATCATGTAGCGCTTGGCCACGGTGGTATTGCCTTGGGAAATCTGCACCACAAGCTGGATGGTGCGCATGGCGTCGGCCTCGCTGCCGTAGAGCTGCTCGATGCTGTAACCCAAGGGACGGTTGATGCCGAGGCTGAGCTGGGTGAACAGCTTGGCCTCCGGATTCTCCTGCTCGGACACCCACGAGGGCTTGCAGTAGGAGAGCATGGCGGAGGTGTCGCTGCGCGACCATGCCTCCATAAACTCCATCAGCCGCTGCTGCGCGGCGGAGACGAGCACCTCCGTTGCCTCCGGCGCAGGCGTTTCGGTGGCATCCGCTGCGGTCAGGGCGCTCAGAGAGGGCGCGTCAATGGCGCTCCCCTGCGAGAAGGCATCGGAGGCATTGACCCGTGTGGCGGTTTTCTTCGTGCCGCCGGACTGGATAAAGAGCGCCGCGCCGATGACGACGGTCAAGGCCAGATAGATCAGCGTCAGCGTTCGGCGGGCATCGCTGATGAACGCGCCCAGCACCCACATGGCCAGCACGGATATGAGCGCCAGCCCTAAAAAGACATAACGAAGCACGGGAACGGGAAACAAAAGCGCTGCGATAAACAGAAGCGGCAAAAGCACGGATAAAAGAAGCTGTAAGATGCTGAAGCGGCGGGCAGGCTTCGGCGCTTCCGGCTCCTCAAGCACCGGCGGCTCGCTGCCCCGTTCCCTGTTCGCCTTCTTCATGTTCATCAGCGGCACTTGAGAATAATGGTTTCGGTTAAAGCCCATAAGAAACCTCCTTTCGCAGACAGGATGACGGCGTACTGTATTCGAGCAATCCTGCGCGGATAAATTTCCTATTATATTATAGCAAAAAATCGGCGTTTGTAAACCCGCCCGGCGATGCGGGAAAAACGCACGCGCCGCTTGACATGAAGACCTTGAATGTGCTACAATACACCCGCTTGAAGGCAGCCGCTTTCAGGATTTATGCGCCCGTAGCTCAGCTGGATAGAGTGACAGACTCCGACTCTGTAGGCCATGCGTTCGAATCGCACCGGGCGTACCACATCCCCCCGCAGACCATCCGGTTTGCGGGGGTTTCAAAAAGAGAAAAATAAAAACGGCAACGGAGGGATGAAGATGAAAAACGACAAGCGCTTTTTGACCGTTTGCAGTGAAGGAAACATATTTACGACGGATAAGACGATTTATGCGGACAGGGAAACGGGCATACAGTACCTGTACATGCAGTCCCTTTATGCGGGCGGCGGCCTTACGCCGCTTCTGGACAAGGACGGCAAGCCGATGATTCTGTCGGCGGAGGAAATCGAAAAGCTGACGGACAAGAACGGATGAAAGCCGGAAGGACAGAGAGCGGCGCAGGAAATCGTCATGCCACGTCATCCTTCTGTCTCTCATCCCTAAACGAAAAGCACGGCGACACCGAACAAAAGCGGCCGCCGTGCTTTTTGTATCCTCGGCGTTTCTTTAGGAAACCTTGAGATACCCGCCTGAAAAATTTTATTGTAATGTCTCTCCGTTCTCCAGCGCGGTTATCATGCTGACCCTGCGCTCATGACGGCCGCCCTCAAAGGGCGTTGTCAGAAACTCATGGACGATAAGCTTGGCCAGCTCCGAGCCGATGACCCGTGCGCCCATGGACAGCATGTTGGCGTTGTTGTGCGCCCGGCTCATGCGGGCGGAATAGCAGTCCCCGCAGACGGCGCAGCGGATGCCCTTCACCTTGTTCGCCGCCAGGGACATGCCGATGCCCGTGCCGCACATGACGATGCCGCATTCGCATTCGCCGCTCACCACCGCCCGCGCCGCTTTTTCCGCATAGACGGGATAATCCACGCTCGCTTCGGTATCCGTGCCGAAGTCTTTGCAGGAAAAACCCAGAGAGTCCAGATACGCCTTGATTTCCTTTTTCAGCTCCACCGCGCCGTGGTCGCACGCAATCGCAATCATTTGTTGTTGCCTCCTGTTTATTATTCCGTCACCAGTGCGGATGAGCCGAAGCTCAGCAGGCTGGTCACGTTGCGCAGCTTGTTTGTTTTGACGTTTAACAAATCGCCCATGAATACGAGGGCGACCGTGCCGCCGCCGTCCAAATTGAGAGCCTCCTGCGCGCCCAGCGCCAGCATTTTTTCCGCCAGCCAGTCCAAGTACGAGCCCTTGGAATCATCCGAGCGCCCCTTGACCACGAGCAGCAGGTAGTGATTCGGCTCGACCATGCCCAATGCACAGCGCGGTTCACGGTAATGGTAGTAGGTCTTGTCGGTCATGTGTTCGCCCAATTCGCCGTTTGTGACCAAAATCGGTCCGAAGGCGAGGACGTCCGTCGCGCCCATGTCCGCATACTCCTGCGCGGTGTGGTCATTGGCATTATAGCACTTCATGCTCCCGTCCGCAAAATAGGCCAGCGTCTCTAATTTCGGGAAGCCGCCCGCGCCCTCTCGTTTGGTCTTGTCGGAGAGAATTGTCCCGCTGCGGATGAGAATGCCCTGCACCTGCTTCTGCCGGACGCGGTAGCCGAAGAAATCGTCCGTGAATGCCAATACGGATTGATTTTCCCGCGCAATCCTGACGGGCGAATAATATTTTTTGCCCGTCAGAAGGGACTGCATCCGCTCCTCTCCCGTGACTTTGATGTCCGTTTCAAACCAGATGAGCGGCTCGTTGGGGTCGGTATAGCGCTTGATTTCGACCTGCAGGGTGTCCGACAGATACAGCCAATGCCCGTCTTCCTCGTCCTGAAAGACATATTCCGCGTCCTCGTTCAAAAAACCCTCGGCGTTCCGTTCGGGCGTTTCCGGCTTCGTGACGGGCGCGACGGTCGGGCGGGGCGTGCGCGTGGGCTTGGGCGTTGCGGTCTGCTTCTTCGTTTTTTGCGGGGACAAAGTTTCCTCTGCCCGCTCTGCGGCCGTTCTGCCGTCGGCGGCCTTCACTTCGTCCGAAAAAACCAGTTCCTGCAGTTCGGCCGTGGCAATGCCCGTTTCGGAGAGACCGTTTGCTTTTTGCAGCCGCTTCACCCGCTCCGCGGTGATTTTGTTGTATTCACGGCTGAAATTTGTGCTTGTAAAGTAGCCTAACTCGTACATCCGCATTTTGAATGCCAGCACATCCTCGCCGCTGCCGCCCTGCTGCAGCGTCCGATATTCCGCTGACGCGGGCAGCGCGAAGAGGAGCGGCAGAAGGAGCAGCAGGCAGAAAAGGATTTTTTTCATGCCTTATCTGCCCTTCAGCTCCAGCAGCTGCGCCTGCCGCGCCTCGGTATCGTCAATGACGATGATTTTTGTCCGCACGCAGAAGTGCGTCCAGCACCAGTAGGCATTGATACCGCCGGATCCCGCCGTGGGGACGGCGTTCATGCGCACACAGCCGTGGGACGCTTTTGTTCCCAGCAAGGCGCTTTGCTTGGTGAAATCCGCCTTCACGGTGCCGGAGTAGGTGTAACCCATTTGGTGAATGAGATGCGGGCCGTCAATGCGGATGGGATAGTCGTAGCGGAAGCCGTTTTCATGGAAGTCCGTGATGCGGTCAAAGGTGAGGTACACGCCGGCGCGGGTCTCTGCTGCCAAATCGTTCTTGGCCATGACCCCTGTGCTGACCTGCATGACCCCCAACTTTTGGCCGTCCCCGTATACGGTCATGGTCTGCGCGGCCTTGTCGATGACAGCGCCGTAGCGGGTGTTCGGATACACGGTCTTCAGATATTTCTGTAGAATGTAGCCCTCGCGGTATTCGCCGTCATAGGAGCAGTACGCGCCGATTCTGGCAAACTTCCCGACATTCAGCTCCAGCACCCGAACGGCGACGGTCGTACCGTAAACAGAGCCGACCAGCTTGGAGTTTTCATTCGGCTTTTCATAGAACTGGGCGCGGGACATCTGCGCCGCGTCAATGACGGTGATTGGCTCCATCAGCTTTGCCCAGACCACTGCGTCATCGTCATAGTTTTCGGGATACCAGTCGCCCGACACCTCAACGGCCGGCTTTTCCGGCGCACCGGATACGAGCTGTACATGATTTTCGATTACATGGGACGGGTTTTCCTTGGAATAGGTGCGGATGATATATTCGCCCGTCGGCAGGGCGTTCTTTTTCCTGTCCAGCCCCTTCCATGCAATGCGGTAATTTTTGAGCGCTTCCCTGGCGGATACGGAAGCCGAATACAGGATGTCCTCCGGCGCGGAAGCGAGCGCAAAATCGGCTATGACCGTTCGCTTGGCGCTGAGCTTGACATCCAGATACCACGGCTCGGACTGATTTTGATACAGCGTATCGGTCAGCGGCAGGGCGTATTCAATGGACGCAAGGGGCGCGAGCACCTTCACGGCACATTGAGCGGTCTTTGCTTCTCCCGTGCCGGAGACAAACTCGGCGGTCAGGGCATATTCGCCCAAACGCAGCGGTTGGCCGTTGTAGGAAAGGCCGTCATAGGAAAAGCGCTGCTCTCCTGCCGTGACGGAAATATTCGTCACGATATCCTGCTCCGTCAGGGTCGTGTCCGATACATGAACGGACAGCGTTCCGTCTGCGGGAACGGATACGATGATGTCTGCGGGTCGATAGGGCGTGAGCGTTGCGGGCGCGGAGATCGAAAGCCCTTCGGCCTGAGCGCCGACGCATACGGACAGCAGCATCAGGAAAAGCAAAAGAGGAAAAAGGAATTTTTTCATGCGGCGATTCTCCTCGGCAAAAATGAGCATACTGATGTAATATACGAGAAAAACACGGAAAATCCTTTACGGACGGTCAAAAAAGTCTTTTCAACGCACAAAAAAAGGAAAGAAGCCTCTTTTCAAACCAGCTTCTTTCCTCTTTTTAAATTAAATCATTGCTTGAGCCGTTTATCGCACTTGCGGCTGAGCCATGTGCCGAAGGACTGTAAAATTTGCACCAGCACTACCAGCACGATGACGGCCAAGTAAAGCACCGCGTATTTATAGCGCTGATAGCCAACGGTGATGGCGATCTTGCCAAGGCCGCCGCCGCCGATAGCGCCGCTCATGGCGGTGTAGCCCATGATGGTGGTGATAGCCAAAGTGAAATTGTTGATAAGGGACGGCACGCTCTCCGGCAGGAGAACATGCAGCATGATCTGCATCGGCGTAGCCCCCATGCTCTGTGCCGTTTCGATGATGTTCGGATTGACCTCCCGCAAGCTGGATTCGACCAGCCGCGCCACAAAGGGGAACGCGGCCACCACCAGCGGCACAATGGAAGCCACCGTGCCGACGGATGTCCCGATAATCAATCTCGTCAGCGGAATCACCATGACGATGAGGATGAGGAACGGGATGGAGCGCAGCAGATTGATAAGCACATTTAAAAACTTCATCAGGGGCTTTGGCATCGGACGAATGCCCTTGGCGTCGCCTGCGACAAGCAGCATGCCCAGCGGCAGACCGATGACGATGGCAAAGAAGGTGGCGAGGAAGGTAACATACACCGTGTCCCACAGCGCCTGCGGAAAGTCGGACAGGAACATGCTCCAAGCCTCCTGCAGCTTTTCGGGGGTAAATGCATTGGCAAAATTCATGCTTCTTCCTCCTTCCCTTCGGCAGCATATGTGACTTCAACCTGAACATTCACATTCGGAGCTGCTTTCAAATACTTGACGGCCTTCGCCAGCTCATCCGGCCCGCCGGGAATTTCAAGCAGCATATAGCCGTAGGTTTTTTCTCCGACCGAACGCACGGAGGCGGTATGAACGCTGGCGGCAATGCCCTCGTCCATCACCATGCGCGCCAGCAGCGGCTCTTTGACGGTATTCGCGCCGTTAAAGACCAGGCGCACCATCTGACCGCAGGGAGCAAGGAAAGCCGTTCCCTGCGCCATTTCCGGATAAACAAGATTCTGCGTTGCCTGCGCCTTGGGGTTGGAGAACACCTCGGCGACATTCCCTTCCTCGACTACCGAGCCGTTTTCCAGAATGGCCACACGGCTGCAAATTTCCTGTACGACGCTCATTTGGTGGGTGATGATGATCACGGTAATGCCCATCTTGGCGTTGATTTCACGGATAAGCTCCAGAATGGCGTGCGTTGTTTTAGGGTCCAGCGCGCTGGTCGCTTCATCGCACAGAAGCACGTCGGGGTCGGTAGACAGGGCGCGGGCAATCGCCACACGCTGCTGCTGGCCGCCGGAAAGCTGCGCCGGATATGCATTGGCCTTATCGGGCAGACCCACCATGTCCAGCAGCTTCAGCGCACGTTCTTCCGCTTCCTTTTTTTTCACGCCCGCCAGACGCAGGGGAAGCATGACGTTTTTTAAGCAGGTGCGCTGCATCAGCAGATTGAAGCCCTGAAAAATCATGGTAACGCGGCGGCGCACGGCGCGCAGCTCTTTTTTATCCATTGCCCCAAGATCCCTGCCGTCCACCAGCACGGAGCCTTCCGTGGGACTTTCCAGCAGATTGATGCAGCGCACTAACGTGCTTTTTCCGGCGCCCGACATACCGATAATGCCATAGATGTCTCCGTTGTTAATGGTCAGATTCACATGCTTCAGTGCATCCACCGGACCGTTTGCGGTGATGAAGCTCTTGGACAGGTTACGCAGCTCAATCATGAAACTCCTCCGTTACGCGCAGAAAGCCACACAGACCGCCTCCTCGGGGAAGCAGGCCGGTGTGGCTGTTTGTATGTCGGGACTTATTCGCCCTTCAGTGCGGTCAGGTCGGCCTGCTTGCCGGCATACAGACCCATAGGCTCGACGTGAATGGCGGCCACGGACACGATATGCGTACCGTTTTCTTCATTAAAGTTCTGCTGGTAGGGGAGATGCGCAAAATAGTTGGCGTACACTTCGCCGTCCTCCACAACGGTGTTCGGCAGGACATAGTCGGTGTATTCGATGATATCCAGCGTGATGTTCTTCTCGGCCAGGATTTCCTTCGCAACAGCCAGAATCAGCGCGTGGGGCGTGGGGGAAGCGGCCACGGAAATGGTCGTTCCGGCGAGCGCGGCATAATCCACATCCGCATCATAGCCGTCGGTGGGATTTTCCACAACGGAGACGGCAGCGCCTTCGAAGGTCTCGTTGATGTAATCGGCGACCTTCTGGCTGGTCAGAGCGGCCACCAGCGCCTTTGTGCGGGGGTCGTCTTCATTGCCTTCCTTCACGCACAGCACATTGCTGTAGGGCGAATTGGCGTCTTCGATGAGCAGGGAATTGCTCACGGGATTCAAGCCCGCATCAAGCGCATAGTTGTTGTTGATGATGGCGTAGTCCACGTCGGCCAGCACATTGGGAACCATGGCGGCCTCGACCTCCTGGAAGGTGATGTTCCGAGGATTGTCCACCACATCGGCGGCGGTCGCGGTGATGCCCGCATCTTCCTTCAGGGTGATGATGCCGTTCGCTTCCAGCAGCTTCAGGGCGCGGCCCTCGTTGGTGGGGTCATTGGGAACGGCGATGGTGATGCCGTCCGCCAAAGCAGCGGCGCAGGACAGGATGATGGCAGCGGTCAGAATCAGAGAAAGCAGCTTTTTCATGATAATCTCTCCTTTTTCATTCATCGTTTGTATCGTTTCATGGACAGTCTGCGCTTC
>CAVFWQ010000018.1:0-24192 GCA_963626285.1 bacterium
C
This sequence comes from bacterium, assembly GCA_963626285.1. Classification (GTDB taxonomy): domain Bacteria; phylum Bacillota; class Clostridia; order Christensenellales; family Aristaeellaceae; genus CAVDRM01. The sequence goes on from CAVFWQ010000018.1 coordinate 2, forward strand.
CGAGACCAGCGCGTTGCACCCGTAGAACCAATAGTTCGTGTTGACCTGCGGCAATATCCCGAATGGGCTTGCTGTCGGTTGATTCTCCAAACATTGCCGCCATGACCGTTCGCTCCTTCATATAAATATACAGGATATAGTGTACAAAAAAAATACAAGTATGTCAAGATTTCGGCAGACGGCGAATGGACGGGCGATTTTCAGGCTTCCGGTTTATCACCTCCCTTATTTTAATTCGGCTGTGCTTGCCATTATATCATCATTTAGAATTTTTTAAAATCTAAAAATTCATTTTATACCTTAAAAATATTGTATATTTTTTGTTTTCTGAATTTTTTGATGTTGTAAAATGCATTTTGGCGTTGCATTTTTGGTTCATCGGTGCTATAATTCATTCGACATCATCAAAAGGGGGATTCAGTTTTATGAAAAAGCTACTGTCTGTTCTTCTGGCCGTTTCATTCCTGTTTATCACTCTCACCGGCGCCTTCGCGGATGAATATCTCGTCTTCTCCACCGGCGGCACGACCGGCACCTACTATGCTTTCGGAGGCGAAATTGCCGCCCTGCTTTCCAGTAAGGTCAGCGGCCTTGACGTCACCGCGCAGAGCTCCGGCGGCTCGAAGGCCAACATTTTGGCCATCTGCGAAGGCGAAGCCGAACTTGCATGGACGCAGAATGATGTTATGAGCTACGCCTATCAGGGCACGGAGGACTTCGGCGGCACACCCGTTGAAACCTTCTCCGCCGTCGCCGCCATCTATCCGGAAATCGTCCATCTCGTTGTTGCTGCGGACAGCGGCATTGAAAAGGTTGAGGATTTAAAGGGCAAGAACGTCAGCGTCGGCGCCGTCGGCTCCGGTGTGTACTTTGACGCCGTGCAGATTCTTGAAATTGCCGGTCTTACGCTGGATGACATCATTCCGCATTACCTGAGCTTCTCCGAATCCGCCGATTCCTTCCAGAATCGTCAGGTGGATGCCTTCTTCATCGTTGCCGGTTATCCGAACGCCTCCATCGTGGATGTGGCGCTCAAGCGCGAAATCCGCGTCCTCACCTTCGGCGAGGAGCAGATGGCCGAGCTTCAGGCCAAGTATCCCTTCTATGTGACCGACACTCTCCCCGCCGGAACCTATTCGGGCATTGATGAGGACATCGTTGTTCCCGCCGTCAGCTCCGTGCTGGTAGCGTCCAACGACCTGAGTGAGGAGCTCGTCTACGAAATGACCAAGGCGCTGTTTGAAAACAAGGATGAGCTGACGAACGCCAAAAAGGTTTACATCAGCGCGGAAAACGCCGTCAAGGGCATCCCGACTTCCCTGAGCGATCAGGCCAAGGGCATTGACTACGGCACGTTCCACCCCGGCGCGCTCAAATATTACCGCGAAATCGGCATCATCAAATGACCCCGTCCAGTATCTTATGGGACGAGCGGAGACAATCCCTCGCCCCTTCTTTAATAGCATGATCATTTTGCTCAGAAAGGGGTTATTTCGTTCATGGCCAATGATAAAACCAAAAACACTGTCTCAACGCCGACCGCCGAGGTTGACGCGATCATGCAGAAGTATGACCGTGAAAGCGCTTATCGGACGCTGACCGGCTGTCGAAACACCATTATCCGAATCGTTTTAATTTTCTTTTCCGTTTTTCAGCTTTACAGCACATGGCAGATCATCCCGTCCACCCATATGCGCCCGCTGCATTTGGGCATTGTGCTGCTGCTGGCTTATCTGCTGTATCCGGCGCGGCGCGCATCCAGCAAAACCACGCTCCCGTGGTATGACGTCGTTTTGGCTGTTCTGTCGCTGCTCGTCTGTCTGTATCCCGTTGTCTTCTTTAACAAGATCGCCATGCAGTTCGGCTATACGACCTTTCAGATCGTCATCGGCGGCATCGGCATCGTTCTTCTTCTGGAGGCTTGTCGGCGCGTTGTCGGTCTGCCGATTGTCGTCATCGCCATCGCCTTCATCTGCGTAGGGCTTTTCGGCAGAGCCATGCCGAGCTTCCTTGCCAACCGCGGCTTCACCGTCAAGCAGCTCATCCAGTATCTTTTCTATACGCAGGAGGGCATTTTCGGAACGCCGTTGGGCGCATCCTCCACCTTTATTTTCCTGTTTATCCTCTTTGGCTCATTCCTTGAAAAGACGGGCGTGGGCGAATTTTTCATTGACCTGTCCAATGCGCTGTGCGGGCATCGCCGCGGCGGTCCGGCCAAGGTCGCCGTCATCACCAGCGCAATGGAAGGCACTGTCTCCGGAAGCTCCGTTGCCAATACGGTCGGCTCCGGCAGCTTCACCATCCCGATGATGAAAAAGCTTGGCTACAAGCCGGAGTTTGCCGCAGCCGTGGAAGCTGCTGCCTCCACGGGCGGCCAGATCATGCCGCCTGTCATGGGCGCGGCAGCGTTTCTGATGGCGGAGAGCATCGGTCTCCCCTATTCCACCATCGTAAAAGCCGCCATTATCCCCGCCATCCTGTATTTCACCGGCATTTACATCATTACCGACTTAGAAGCAAAAAAGCAGGGCTTGAAGGGCATGGAAAAGAAGGATATGCCCAAACTCAAAGCCGTCATGCTCAAGCGCGGCTACCTGATGCTGCCGCTGATCTGCATCATCACTATTTTGGGTATGGGCTATACGCCCTCAATGGCTGCGCTTATCGGCATTGCCACGGCCGTGCTGGGGAGCTATCTTCGGACGTTTGCCGAACTTTTGGTCATCGCTTTTCCGGGAAAACGAAGCTATGGATTTGTGACCGGCAATGAAAATGCCCAGGATCGCTATGACAAAAAAGCCGCTGCCCAAACAGCCGTCAAGAACACCTCCGGTCTGCGTCTTTCGGATTATCCGGCTGCCTTGGAGAGCGGCGCACGTTCCATCGTCGGCGTGGCGCTGGCCTGCGGCGCTGCGGGTATCATTGCGGGCATGATTACCAAAACGGGCATCGGTCTGAAATTGGGCTCCAGCCTGACCACTCTGGCGGGCGGTAACCTGATTTTGCTGCTCATTTTCACCATGCTGGCTTCCATCGTGCTGGGCATGGGCGTACCGACGACGGCCAATTATCTGATCACCTCCACCATCATGGCGCCTATCGTCTTCAATGCGCTGTCCGCCAATTTAAGCGGCGTGTATGAGGCGCTGACGCAGCTGGGCGAGGGCTATGCTCTGCTGCCCGCGCATCTGTTCACTTTCTATTTCGGCATCATCGCGGACATCACGCCGCCTGTCGCTTTGGCTGCCATGGCAGGCGCGGCCATTGCCAAGTCCGACCCGCTGAAAACAGGCATCACCGCTTCCAAGCTGGCCATCGCCGCCTTCCTGGTGCCGTATATTTTCGTCTTGAATCCCGCCATGCTGATGCTGAACGCCGCATGGTACGAGGTGCTGCAAATCGCTGTGACATCCATCATCGGGATGCTCGGCATCGGGATGTGTCTGGAAAAATTCTGGGTGAAGAAGCTGAACGTTTTTCAGCAGCTCATCGCCTTGGCTGGCGGCCTTCTGCTCATCGACCCGGGCACGGTAACCGATATCATCGGCATTCTGCTGATTGGCTGCGTCGTGCTCTGGCAGTCTCTTGAAATAAAGAAGGAAAAGAGCATCGGCTGAAATTTTGCAAAAGCAAAAATGCATTTTCCTCTTTTAAGCAGGTTATTTTGTCCGTATTTTGTTTATTCTTTGTATTTAATATGAATGAACGCGCTTTTGATATTGCAAAACGTGCGTTCATTATGTATAATCACTGCAATCCAATTTTGAAGGAGATGTTTAGTCATGAAGAAACTGGTAGCTTTCCTGATGGTGCTCTGTCTGATGATTCCGACAATGGCGCTGGGCGAAAACGTCGTCAAGATAGGCGTTTATGAGCCGGCCTCCGGCGCAAACGGTGCCGGCGGCAAGCAGGAAATCCTCGGTATGCAGTATGCCAATGCGGTCGCTCCGACCGTTGAAATCGGCGGTGAAACCTACACGGTCGAGCTGGTCTATGCGGACAACGGTTCTTCGACCGACAAAGCCCCGACCGCCGCACAGAAGCTGATCAGCGAGAATGTCTCCATCGTTCTGGGCTCTTACGGCTCCAGCGTGTCCAATGCCGCCAAGCCTTACTTTGAAGCCGCCGGCATCCCCGCCATCGGCGTGACCTGCACAAACCCCAGCGTGACGCAGGACAACACCCACTATTTCCGTATCTGTTTCCTTGACCCCTTCCAAGGCACGGTTCTTGCCAACCATGCTTTCAAAGAGCTGAAGGCAACCACCGCTTACTGCCTCGGTGAGCTTGGCAACGATTACGACCAAGGACTTATCCATTATTTCACCGAAGCATTTGAGAATTTGGGCGGTACGGTTGTAGCCGAATCCTTCCAGACCGGCAACTCCGACTTCACTTCCTTCCTTGCCACCGCCACCGCGCTGGAAGCCGATGTCATCTTCGCGCCCTGCTCTCTGGAATATGCGCAGAACATCGTGATGCAGGCCGCCGCGCAGGGTGTGACCATTCCGCTGGTGGCCAGCGATACATGGGACTCCAATGTGGTCGTTGAAGCTGCGTCCGGCAAGGATATTAAGATTTACGTTTCCACCTTCTATCAGGAGGGCGGCACGGAATTCGACTTGGGCTTCAAGGAATGGATCAACTCCGACTCCGTCAACCTCGCCAACAACAACGGCAACGACATGATTTCCGCCGTTTCCGTCATGGGTTATGATGCTTACTTTGTGGCGCTGGAGGCGCTCAAGGCTGCCGGCTCGACCGACCCGAAGGCCGTCAACGATGCGCTGTGGAATGTCTCCTATACCGGCGTGACCGGCAGCATCTCCTTTGATGAGGTCGGCGATGCCAAGCGCGATGCCGCATACATCAAAACGCTGAACACCACCAATGACACTTGGGAACTGTTCGCCATTCAGGGTGTTGAATAAAACGAGATTTCAACGCAGCATCGCCTTGGCGGGGGTCTTACCAAAGACCCCCGCCAAGGCATATCTGAAAAACCGCTTCGAATGTTCTCAAAAGCGTGTCCGTGCGGCACGTTTTTGAGGCCATCCGGCCTAAAAAAGGAGGTTGTCCTTTTGAAAAACGTTCTTCCGTACCTGCTGTCCGGCATTTCCGTCGGCGGCCAATACGCCCTGATTGCTATTGGCTATACGATGGTCTACGGCATTCTGCGCCTTATCAACTTTGCGCACGGCGATGTGTTCATGGTGTCGGGCATCCTGATGGTGTACATTGCGGCCAGCGGACTTCCGCTGTACGTCGTCATCCCGCTGGTGCTGCTTTTGACCGTGCTGATCGGCTTTTTAATCGAGCGCGTGGCCTACAAGCCCCTGCGCACCGCGCCGCGTATGTCCATCATGATCTCCGCCATCGGTGTCAGCTATCTTTTACAAAATCTCGTCCTGTACATTACGGGCGGTCTCAATAAGGTGTACCCCACCATTCCCTTTATTTCCGATTCCGTCACCATCACGCTGTTCGGCGTGAGCATGACCACCAAAATGGTCACTATCATCACGCCCTTCCTCACGCTGATTTTGGTAGTGGCGCTGGTGCTGCTCATCAATCATACCAAAATCGGCATGGCCATGCGCGCCGTGTCCAAGGATTTTGAAACCAGCCAGCTCATGGGCATCCGCATCAACGGCGTCATCAGCACGACCTTTATCATCGGTTCGCTCTTGGCGGGCATTGGGTCGATGCTGTATTTTACCAATTATTCCTCGGTCATTCAGACCTCCGGCGCCATGCCCGGCCTTAAAGCCTTTGTCGCGGCAGTGTTCGGGGGCATCGGTTCGATTCCCGGCGCCGTCATCGGCGCGTTCATCATCGGCATCTGTGAAAACATCATCAAGGGGCTTGACCTGATTCTTATCAAGGCCGGCATCACAAAAAAAATGCTGGGGCTGACGACCTTCTCGGACGCTTTCACCTTCGCTTTGCTGATTGTGATTCTGATTGTCAAGCCGACCGGTCTGTTCGGCGAGAAAATGACGGACAAGGTGTGAGGTGATTGTGATGAAGGAACTTGCAAAAAAGAAGCCGGATTGCGGTATCATCATCACCGCCGTCCTTATCGTTCTTCTGTATGTGCTGGTGTTCGTGCTGGAGCAGGTCATCTCCCCCAACTCCATGCTGTTCACCGTCCTCAAAAAGGGTGCGACCTATGCGCTCGTGGCCGTCTCCATGAACCTGCTGAACGGCTTTACGGGCATTTTCTCCTTGGGGCAGGCAGGCTTCATGCTGATTGGCGCATATGTCTTTGCCATCCTGACCATCCCGATGGAGAGCCGTGCTACCGTATACCAATATTATAATGGCGGCATTATCAATTTCACCCTGCCCGTCGTTCCGGCACTGATAATCGCAGGTCTTTGCTCGGCGTTCTTTGCTTTCCTGATCGGTCTCCCCGTGCTTCGCTTAAAGAGCGATTATCTTGCGATCGCCACCTTGGGTTTTGCCGAAATCATCCGCGCCGTGTTCCAGTGGGACAAGTTAGGCCCGCTCACCAACGGCTCAAACATGCTGCACCAGTTTCCATCCTTCAACAGCTTCAATATCAAAAACGCAGACGGCGAGGTCATGTTGTATCTGTCCACGCTCGTGCCGTTCATCATTGCAGGCGTGTGCATCGCGCTGATTGTCCTGCTGATCCATTCCTCCTACGGCCGTGCTCTCCGCGCCATCAAGGATGATGAAATCGCTGCGGAAGCGATGGGCATCAATCTGTTCCACCACAAGCAGATGTCATTCTGCGTCTCCTCGTTCTTTGCCGGTATCGGCGGGGCGATGCTCGCCATGTATTCCTGCACCGTACAGGCCAAATCCTTCACCACTTCCATGACCTATGAGATCCTGCTGATGGTCGTTATCGGCGGCATCGGTTCAATCACCGGCTCATGCATCAGCTCGTTCCTGTTTGTCGCCTGTTCCGAATGGTGGCTGCGCTTCCTCGACGAAAAACAGTACATCGGCACATTTGAAGTGCCTCTCCTTCGAAACGGCTTCCGGCTGGTGATCTTTTCCGTTATCATCATGATCGTTGTGCTGTTCTTCAGACAGGGCATCATGGGCACAAAGGAGCTGCCTGATTTATTCAGAAAGAAGAAGGTTTCGGGGGAGGCGGTCAAATGAGTGAAAATGTGCTGAAGATTGATCACCTGACCATGCAGTTTGGCGGTGTTGTGGCTGTCAGCGACTTGAGTATGCACATTGACAAGGGAGAAATCGTCGCGCTGATCGGGCCGAACGGCGCGGGCAAGACGACTGCTTTCAACTGCGTCACTGCTGTTTACGAGCCGACCAACGGTCAAATTCTGTTTAACGGAAAACCCATTGCCCGCAACCATCCGAGCGGAAAAATGAAAAAGCTGTATGCGGGCACAATGCCCGATGCCTTCACGGGGCGCGTCATCCGCCCGACCCCCGACCAAATAACCAAACTGGGCATTGCGCGCACCTTCCAGAACATCCGCCTGTTTTCCGGCATGACTGTGTTTGAAAATGTCCTGACCGCACAGCATCTGCGAAGGCAAAGCAATTTCTTTGCCTCCGTCCTGCACCTGAACGGTAAGGAAGAAAGGGCAATGTGCGACAGAACGAGGGAGCTGCTCCGCGTAGTCGGGCTGGAGGACTTGCGCGACGAAATGGCCACATCCCTTCCCTACGGCAAACAGCGCCTGCTGGAAATCGTCCGTGCGCTGGCCACCAAACCGACGCTGCTCCTGCTGGACGAGCCGGCTGCCGGCATGAACCCGCAGGAAACGGACGAGCTGGGCGCGTTCATCCGCAGAATCAAGAACCAGTTTGACCTGACGGTCTTTATCATTGAGCATCACATGAATCTTGTCATGGATATTTCGGACAGGATTTATGTGGTGGATTTCGGCAAGCTCATTGCCGACGGCACGCCGGAGGAAATTCAGAACAACGAAGCGGTCATCGCCGCGTATCTTGGGGGTGAAGACCTGTGAGTCTGCTGGAGATTCAAGACATCCGCGTCAGCTACGGCGGCATTGAGGCACTGAAGGGCATTTCTTTTTCCGTGGAAAAGGGGCAAATCGTCACCCTCATCGGCGCAAACGGAGCGGGCAAATCGACCACTCTGCGCGCCATCAGCGGACTGGTTCACCTGTCCGGCGGCTCAATCATCTATGACGGTCATCAAATCAGCGGCATGAGCGCGCAGAAAATCGTTGCCTCCGGCATCGGTCTTGTCCCGGAAGGTCGCCGCGTATTTGCCAATCTGACCGTGCTGGAAAACCTGAAAATCGGCGCGTATCTTCGAAAGGATGACTTAAAGGACGATATTGAACACGTCTATGAGCTGTTTCCCCGCTTAAAGGAGCGTTCCTGGCAACTTGCGGGCACTTTGTCCGGCGGCGAACAGCAAATGCTGGCCGTCGGCCGTGCGCTGATGACCCGCCCCAAGCTGATGATGATGGATGAGCCGTCCTTAGGGCTTGCGCCGCTGGTCATCCGTGATATTTTCAGTATCATCGAGACCCTGCATCAGGAGGGCATCACCATCCTCTTGGTCGAGCAGAACGCGAACGCCGCGCTGAAAATAGCCGATTACGCCTTTGTGCTGGAAACGGGTATGCTCGGTATGCAGGGCACGGGCAAGGAGCTTCTTGACGACCCCGGCGTCAAGGCTGCATACTTGGGAAAAGCGGCAGGAAAAAGATAAAACCGTTCGTCCATTACGGTCAATGAGCGAAAAAGTCAACAAGCTGTGTTTAGGCTCTTCCCCCATAATTTTCCAACAGTTGACTTGAAACGGAAAATAAGGAAATAATTCGACCGCCGCTCAATATTTATTCATAAATAAAACAAAAGATGTACAAAAACGGTCTTGCAATCATACCAAATCGTGCTATACTGTTCAAAAGTTTTCTCCGACATCGGAGAAGCTTTAAAATCTCTTCAAGGAGGATCGATCTCATGACGACGCGCAAACTACTCTCAATGGCTATGGCAATGCTGATGATTCTGTCGCTGGCGCTTTCTGCGAACGCTGAAGGGACGATTAAAATCGGCACGTCCGGCCCCTTGACCGGCTCAGCCGCGAGCTACGGTATTTCTGTTAAGCAGGGCGAGCAGCTCGCCGTGGATGAGATCAACGCACTGGGCGGCATTCAGCTGGAGCTGAACGTACAGGACGACGAAGCCGATGGTGAAAAGGCCGTCAACGCCTACAACCTGCTGCTCGACTGGGGCGCTCAGATGATTGCCGGCACGGTCACGACCGGCGCCTGCATCGCCGTCAGCGCGGAAGCATACAATGACCGCATTTTCCTTCTGACTCCCTCCGCATCCTCTTTGGATGTAATCAGCGGCAAGGACAATGTGTATCAGGTCTGCTTCACTGACCCGGCGCAGGGCAGCGCTTCTGCCGTATACATCTCCGAGCATCAGCTCGGAACGAAGGTCGCCGTCATCTACAACAACGGCGATGCTTACTCCACCGGTATCTACCAGACCTTCTCTGCGAAGGCCGAGGAACTTGGTCTGGAAATCGTTTCCGTGACCACCTTCCCGGCTGACAGCACCACTGACTTCTCCGTGCAGATTGCCGATGCGAAGAAGAACGGCGCGGATCTGGTCTTCCTGCCGATATACTACACCCCCGCTTCCAACATTCTCCGTCAGGCTTCCGCTGTTGACTATAAGCCCGTGTTCTTCGGCGTGGACGGCATGGACGGCATCCTGAACATTGAAGGATTTGACACCTCTCTGGCTGAGGGTGTTCTCCTTCTGACCCCCTTCTCTGCGGACGCAACCGATGAAAAGACCGTTCACTTCGTCACTGCGTACAAGGCGGCCAATAACGATGCGACCCCCGACCAGTTCGCCGCTGACGGCTACGATGCCATCTATGCGCTGTACACTGCGATTCAAAAGGCCGGCATCACTGCCGAAACTCCGATGGAGGAGTGCTGCGAAAAACTGATTGAGGTCTTCCCCACCATCGAGGTCGAGGGTGTGACCGGCACGATGACATGGAGCGCTACCGGCGAAGTCACCAAGACCCCGCATGCCGTGAAGATTGTCGACGGCACCTATGTCGGCGTAGAATAATCAAGAATCATAAATCCGCTGCTCCACCCGAAAGGCGGATGGAGCAGCGCTTTTATTCAAAAGACGTAACCAACTGTGGGAAGACCGCCGTTGGTTACTTTCGATATAAAACAGATGAACGGCAAGGGGTTGAAGAGTACATGACAATTTTCCTTTCCTATCTTATCAACGGAATCAGCCTGGGCAGCGTGTACGCCATCATCGCGCTGGGCTATACGATGGTCTACGGCATTGCCAAAATGCTGAACTTTGCCCACGGCGATGTCATCATGATAGGCGCTTATATTGCCTTCTGCGCCACACAGTATTGGGGGCTTCCGCCCGTTTTGTCCATTCTGTGCGCTATGGCCGTCTGCACGGTGCTGGGTATTGTCATCGAAGGCTTGGCCTATAAGCCGCTGCGTCAGGCCAGTTCCCTTGCCGTACTGATTACCGCCATCGGTATGAGTTACCTTTTGCAAAATGTAGCCCAGCTCATTTGGGGCTCTAACCCGAAGTCCTTCCCTTCGCTGATTAACTTCGGCGAAAACATCACCCTGTTCGGCGGTCAGCTTCTGATTAGCTGGGAAATGATTGTCACCGTGCTGGCCAACATCGTCATCATGGTGGCGCTGACGCTGTTCACGGGCAAGACCAAGATGGGCAAAGCCATGCGCGGCGTATCCGAGGACAGGGGCGCGGCCGAGCTGATGGGCATCAACGTCAACCTGACCATTTCAACCACCTTTGCCATCGGCTCCGCGCTGGCGGCTGTTGCGGGCATCCTGCTCTGCACCGCCTATCCTACACTTCAGCCCACCACCGGTTCTATGCCCGGCATTAAGGCGTTTACCGCTGCCGTGTTCGGCGGCATCGGCTCAATCCCCGGCGCTATGCTAGGCGGCGTTTTGCTGGGCGTCATTGAGATTCTCGGCAAGGCGTATGTATCGACCGAGCTTGGAGATGCCTTTGTTTTTGCCGTTTTGATTGTCGTTCTTCTGTTTAAGCCGACCGGTCTGCTTGGCAAGCAGGTGCGTGAGAAAGTGTGAGGTGAATGGAATGAAAACAAGAAAAATCAGCAAAAACACCTTGAGCAATTCAATCACCTACGCCATTGTCATCATCGCCTTCGTCATTTGCCAAATGTCTATTTCCGGCCTGCTTCCTTGGTTTAAGATGAGCCGCTCGCTGAAGGGTCAGCTCGTCCCCATCTGCGTGTACATCGTTATGGCCGTATCGCTGAACTTGACGGTCGGCATTTCCGGCGAGCTGTCTCTGGGACACGCGGGCTTCATGAGCGTCGGCGCTTTTTCCGGCATCATCATGTCCTCATGGCTTTTGTCCGCCTTTCATCTGACCAATGAAACCATCCGGCTGATTCTCGCCATCATCACGGGCGGTATCTTTGCCGGTATCGCCGGTGTGCTGATAGGCATTCCCGTGCTTCGTCTGCGCGGCGACTATCTGGCCATCGTTACCTTGGCTTTCGGCGAAATCATTCGTAATGTGCTGAACTGCCTCTATGTTTCCGTGGACGGCACTGCACTGCATATCTCCTTTAATAATCCCGCCATTGTCGGGAAAATAGTCGTCAACGGCCCCGCGGGTGCAACGGGTGTTGCGAAGATTTCCACCTTTGTGATGGGCTTTGCGCTGATCATCTTCACGCTGATGGTCGTGCTGAACCTGATTAACAGCCGTTCCGGTCGCGCTATCATGGCCATCCGTGACAGCCGCATCGCGGCGGAATCCGTTGGCATCCGCGTCACCAAATATAAAATGATGGCTTTTGTTGTATCCGCTGTGCTGGCGGGCATGGCGGGTGCGCTGTACGGACTGAATTATTCCTCTGTGCTCGCCTCAAAGTTCAGCTTTGATACTTCCATTCTGGTGCTGGTGTTCGTGGTGCTGGGCGGTATCGGCAACATCCGCGGCTCGGTCATCGCCGCCGCATTGCTGACCGTGCTTCCGGAGCTTCTGCGCGCCTTCAGCGATTATCGTATGCTGGTCTATGCCATCGTGCTGATTTTGGTGATGCTCCTGACCAACAACCCGACACTGATCACCTTCTTCACCGTCTTAAAGCGCCGCCTGTTCAGGAAAAAGAAGAAAGCGCCCGCCGCGCCGGTAGGAGGCCAAGCGTAATGACACAGAAATTTAAGCCGACGACCCGCATGGTGCCCGTTCCCAGCCATTCCATCGTTCCGGAACGCGATATCGGCAGGCAGCCCGTGCTGGAAGCCAGTCATTTGGGCATTGAATTCGGCGGTCTGAAGGCCGTTGAGGATTTTAATCTGACCATCGGAAAAACCGAAATTGCCGGACTGATTGGGCCGAACGGCGCGGGCAAGACCACCGTGTTCAACCTGCTCACAAAGGTCTATCAGCCCACCTCCGGCACGGTCATGATAAACGGCAAGGACACGGCGACCCTGTCCGCAGAACAGGCAAACCGCTTGGGCATCGCCCGTACCTTCCAGAATATCCGCCTGTTCAGCAATATGTCCGTGGAGGACAATGTGCGGATAGGACTGCACAACCAAATCAAATATGGAATGTTTTCCGGCATTTTCCGCCTGCCTGCCTTCTGGCAGCAGGAAAAAAAGATGCACGAAAAGGCGCTGGAACTGCTGGCTATCTTCGGAATGCAGGACATGGCCAACTACAAGGCCGGCTCTCTCCCCTACGGCGCACAGCGTCGTTTGGAAATCGTCCGTGCGCTGGCGACCAACCCCTGTCTCCTGCTCTTGGACGAGCCGGCAGCGGGCATGAATCCGCACGAAACCGAGGATTTGATGAGCAACATCATCAAAATCCGCGATCAATTCCAGATTGCCGTCATGCTGATCGAGCATGATATGCGGCTGGTCATGGGTATCTGTGAGGGCATCTGTGTGCTGAACTACGGCCGCGTCATTGCCAAGGGCACGGCTGAGGAAATTCAGGCAAATCCCGTCGTCATTGAAGCCTATTTGGGCAAAAAAAAGGAGGAAAACGCATGAAGAGACTGCTGAAGGTCGATAATATGCATGTCTATTACGGCAACATTCATGCGATTAAGGGCATTTCCTTTGAGGTGTTTGAGGACGAGATTGTTACCCTTATCGGCGCGAACGGCGCCGGCAAGTCCACGACCCTGAACACCGTTTCCGGTCTGATGAAGCCGCGCAGCGGACATATCACCTTTGACGGCAAGGATTTAACGGGGATGCCGTGCAATAAAATCGTCTTCCTCGGCATGGCGCTTTGCCCTGAGGGACGCCGCATTTTTCAGCAGATGACCGTCAAAGAAAACCTTGAAATGGGCGGCTATTCCCGTCCGGCCAACGAGATCGATGCCTCCATTGAGGATGTTTTCCAGCGCTTTCCCCGCTTGAAGGAACGCGAAAAGCAAATTGCCGGAACTCTGTCCGGCGGTGAGCAGCAGATGCTGGCCATCGGCCGCGCTCTGATGAGCAAGCCGAAACTGCTGATGCTGGATGAGCCGTCAATGGGGCTCGCGCCCATTCTGGTGGAGCAGATTTTCGACATCGTAAAAGAACTGCACCGTGCGGGCGTGACTATCCTTTTAGTCGAGCAGAACGCTCAGATGGCGCTGTCCGTTGCCGACCGTGCCTATGTGCTGGAGACCGGTCGCATCACCATGGAAGGTCAGGCGGCCGAGCTTCTGAACAACGATGATGTGCGGAAAGCTTACCTTGGCGAATAGTCCCTTTGAAGTTCGCTCTCCTTCTCCCATTTTCAACAAGAAAAATTGATATGCTCAGTATAAATAATACAATCCTCAAATAATATATCCTGCATTCAATTGCGCATGGTAATCCTGATAAGTGTCTCTTAAAAGGTGGCGGTTCGCTTCATAAAGGCGGTCGCCGCCTTTGTCTTACCACGAAGAATCAATATGCGAATCCATTGGCTCGTCAGAAGGAGCGGAATGCAAGCAATTTAAAAAATACTACCGGACGCAGCAAACAGTTTCGCCAAAAGTCATCAGGTTCCGGCATTATGAACGCAGTCAATGAAAAAACAAATTTCAATCCGATGCGCCTTTTCTTATTCGCTTCAGCGCCTTTTCAAGAACGGTATCCATGCCGCTTCGCAGGTCATCGACCGTTATTTCGGCGTAAGCATCCGGCTGAATGCCGCGTCCGATAAATTCCGTGCCGTCCGACAGCCGATAGGAAACGGTGCATATGCGCATGGAGCCGCCGCAGCGAAGCTTTTGAAGCAGCGGTGTTCCCGTCGTGCCGGCTGTCGGCGTGCCCATAATGACCGCACGACGGTTGCTTTTGAACATGGCCGTAAAATCCTCCGCGGCCGAAACCGTGTGCCGAGAGGTCAAAAGAACGCATGAGCCGTTAAAAAGCGCAGCCTGCCCGTTTTTTCCAAAGGAATCCTCATACGCATCAAAGTGCGCATTGTGCAGCAGTGCTTGGCTGCGCTCCACCTCCTCACGGTCAATCAGTCCCGATGCGATTTCCCGTTCAATTCTCTCAGCACTCCAGCCTGAAATCTGGCTTGCAGATGCCAAATCGATTCCCGTCATGCTGCGGGTGCGCTTTTTGCAGGCATGGAATACGCCGGCAATGAACAGTTCCGCAACATGTGCGGCATACATCGTCATGCCGCCAATGTTCTCCCGAATATCCAGAATCACACCGTGTACACCCGGATGGCTGTGCAGTGCCTCGCGTACCTCGTTTGCCGCCTCCGCGTGCAAAAAATCATCCAGTCGGACATACAGGATATCATCATACAAACGAATGTCCGTCTTGGGCAAATCGACTTTTTGATACCGCTCGTCGATCATCAGCGGTCTTACCATAAAATCATCGGGCTTTTTTTCAAGCAGGTCAAAGCAGAATTTGCCTTGGTCGGTCTCCATTTCATTGCCCGTATGCCGCAGGAAAAAGGGCAGAAGCTGATGCAGCCGATAACGCGATAGACAGCGCCCCGCATGGTACCCATAGCGGGCGCAGGCCGTAAGCGTATCCTCAAATGGCTTCCCGTTCAGCTTCATGACCCTTGCTCCAAACATTTTTTCAAGCGCAGGCACGGCAGAGTCCACACAATACCCATCGTTCAGGCAGCGCAGCGTAAACGGAAGATATCCGTTTTCGTTTTGAAGTGAGCGCGGAAAGAGATAATCCGTATGCCCATCGCCCAGCAGATTCATAAATTCCGCCAGCAGGAGATGAAATTCTTTTTCGCTTTTCGCTTCCGCCACACGCGGCAGATAATCACAATAGGCCTGTTCCCAATCTATCGCTCTCCGGTCAAAGTACGGAAACACCAGAGAAGCTTGCTTCCAAATCATGGATAAGTCCGCAATGCGGTCTGCTGTGTTCATGCAAAAGGTCTCCTTGCAGTGATTTCGTTTTTGCTCCGTGTGTTCGGCATCCCCAAGTCATTGTTCAATCATTCTTGCAATCAAAAATTTTGTCGGGATGCCCTGCGCGGTGAATTTCATTTCATGCTCGCTGACGTAGTTCGGCGAATAGCCGCTTGCGTACAGGTCATAGGTCAAAAAAGTCTCCTCAAATCCGCAGGTCTTCAGATATTCACGAGAAGCCTCGAACAGCCCGTTGTCATCCGTTTTAAAAAAAATCTCCCCATTCGGCGACAGGATGCGCCGGTACTGCATCAACTGGTGCGGATGCGTCAGGCGGCGCTTGAACTGGTTGGAGCGCTGACTCCACGGATTGCAGAAGGAGATGATAATCCTGTCCACACGATCAGTCGGCGCCATGTATTGCTCCAGCCAAAAAATGTCAAAATGCGTCAGCACAATATTGCTCGGCATTTCATTCCCGTAAATCGCCTGTATATTGCGCCGCGCCACACCGAGAATCGTTGAGGACATATCGACCGCAAGAAAGTTGATGTCCCGATTGTCAAAGGCCATCTGAGCCGTTGAAACGCCCTTCCCGCAGCCGAGCTCCAAATGCATCGGCTGCCGCATCGGAAAGCGGCTTGCCCATTCCCCTCTCAGCTCCTTTGGCTGCTCCACATAATATGAACACGCATCCAGTTCCGGCTGCACCCATTTTTTCTTTCTCATGTGCATAGGCTGCACACTCACCCCATTCATCCTTTGTCACCGATATTATACAGATGGTTTGGCCGTTCGTCAATGAACAAAAAAACAATTTCCGTTAAAAAGATACATATATCATGAAACGGAAATCTTGCATCCTTTTGAATAATTTGTTATAATTAAATTGCTCATTTTTCATGATTTGGAGGAGACGCATGAATCAGGATACGCAGGACATGGTCGAGCGTTTAAATCTGAGCGGCAAGCGTTTGAGCAAGGGGCATCGGAGGATTGCGGAATACATCGTCGAGCATTACGACAAAGCCGTATTTATGACCGCTGCCTCCCTGGGTGAGACGGTCGGCGTCAGCGAAAGCACGGTGGTGCGCTTTGCCGTGGCACTCGGCTACGAAGGGTATCCCCAGCTTCAATCCTCCTTGCAGGAATTGGTGCGGCATCGGCTGACGGCTGTTCAGCGTTTTGAAATGTCTTCGGAAATCCAGCAGGAAAATGTGCTGCGAACGGTGCTGAAGGCGGATATGCAAAACATTCGCAATACCATTGACGCCATTGACGAGACGGCGTTTAACGATGCAGTCGGCTTGATGCTGAATGCTAAGCGGATTTATATCATCGGCCTGCGTTCGGCTGCACCGTTGGCGCACTTCTTCGGCTATTATCTGAACTTTATCTTTGATGATGTGCGTGTTGTGGCGGACAGCTCGTCCGATGTATTTGACAGCATCGTCAGGGTACGGAAGGACGATGTTGTCGTCGGCATCAGCTTTCCCCGTTATTCGAGCCGCACTTTGGAGGCTATGCGCTTTTCCAAGCGAAACGGCGCGCAGGTCATCGGTATTACGGACGGTCCCATGAGTCCGCTGTATTTTGCGGCTGACGTATGCCTTGCCGCAAGGACGGACATGGCTTCCTTTGTGGATTCTCTGGCAGCTCCGCTGTCCGTCATCAATGCACTGTCTGTTGAGCTGGGCTTAAAGCGCAAGGACGCTCTGAGCAATCATTTAAAACAATTAGAAGGAATCTGGGCGGAACACAGTGTGTATGTCAATCGGGAAAACCAGCCTTGATGTCATCGTCATCGGCGGTGGTGCAGCCGGCATGATGGCGGCGCTTTTTGCTGCCCGCGCCGGAAAAAATGTCGTCCTGCTGGAAAAAAACGAAAAGCTGGGAAAAAAGGTCTATATTACCGGCAAGGGTCGCTGCAATGTGACTAATGCCTGTGATATGGAGGAATTTCTGCGCAATGTGCCGCACAATCCGCGCTTCCTGTTCAGTGCGCTGAATGCGCTTTCCAATCAGGGCTTGATGCGCCTTTTGGAGAGCCTGGGCTGTCCCTTAAAAATCGAGCGCGGACAGCGCGTCTTTCCTGTCAGCGACCATGCATCTGATGTGACCCGTGCGCTGGACAACGGGCTTCATGCAGCCGGATGTCAGGTGCTGCTTCACAGCACCGTTCGCAGAATTCTGGCACAGGGCGGAGCTGTTCAGGGCGTAGAATCTGAAAACGGCGATGTATTCTCTGCGCCCTGCGTAATCGTCTGCACAGGCGGTGTTTCTTATCCCTCCACAGGCTCAACCGGCGATGGATACCGTTTTGCAGAAGCGTTAGGTCTTCAGGTAGAGTCTCCCCTTCCCTCACTTGTCCCGTTTGAAACTTCGGACGATTGGCCGCGCCGGCTTCAGGGCTTAACACTCAAAAATGTTGCTCTTTCCTGCCGAAAAAACGGCAAAATGCTGTATGATGAACAAGGTGAGCTGTTGTTCACGCATTTCGGTATTTCAGGGCCGCTGGCAATCGAGATGAGCAGCCATGTCGCCGGGATCCAGCCTGAAATACTGGACGTCCGTCTCGATTTAAAACCGGCCTTGACTCGTGAACAACTTTCGCTGAGGCTGCAGAGAGAATTCGCCTCCAACGGACGAAAGCAATTGAAAACCGTACTGCCCGCTCTGCTGCCGCAACGTATGGCTGAGCAGTTTCCGGCGCTCTGCGGCATCAGCGCGGAAAAATGCGTTTCTCAGCTTAACGCGGAGGAGCGCAGCAGCCTGATTAACCATCTGAAGGCGCTGAAAATCAGCATCAGCGCGGCACGTCCGATTGCCGAGGCCATCATCACCCGCGGCGGCGTAAGCGTGAAAGAGATAAACCCCAAAACAATGGAGTCAAGGCGCGTGAAGGGGCTGTATTTTGCGGGCGAGGTGCTGGATGTGGATGCCCACACCGGCGGCTTTAATTTGCAGATTGCTTTTTCCACCGGCGCTTTGGCCGGACAGAGCGCGGCATCATAAATACCGAGAGGAACGATTATTCGCCATGCAGTTTATTGTCTTGGATTTGGAGTGGAATCAGCCGCTTTCCTATGAAAGCAGCGCCTATAAAAGTGTCGGCGGCAAGCTGCTGTTTGAAATGATTCAAATCGGCGCGGTCAAGCTGAACGAACGCTTGGAAATCATCGATTCTTTTAATCAGCTGATTCGTCCGACGCATTATGTTAAGCTCCATCCGCGTATTAAGCGCATTACGCAGATATCTCAGGACGATTTGGAAGATGCGCCGCAGTTTCCGGAGGCGTTTCAGCGGTTTTCCGCATGGTGCGGCAGCGATTATGCTTTGCTGACTTGGGGCTGCGATGATATTTCCGTGCTTGCGCAAAACATCGGTTTTTTTGCCTGTAAGAATGAGCTGGGCAAGGTTTACGATTTGCAGCAGATGTTCGGCGATATCATCGAGAATACAAAGGAACGGCAAAGTCTGAAGGCAGCGATGGAGCACTATCAGATTGAGCCGAGCGAAGAAAAGGCGTTTCATAACGCAATGAACGATGCCTATTATACAGCGCTCGTTTTTTCACACTTTGCAAAGCCGGAACAGATACTTAACTATCCGTTAAAGGCGCGGCAGCTGCTGCACACGGATAAACGCAAGAAAATGCTGATTTCCGTTTTGCGTGCCGGAAAAAGCCTGCCCGAAATGCTGAGAGGACAGGCGGCGCTGAATCCTCCCTGCCCAATCTGCGGGAAGAAGCAGGAATTAGCCGCGGGATATGTCAGGCGATACGATACCTATACGGCGCTTGCGACGTGTCCTGACCACGGGCTGATGTTCGTAAAGCTCCGCTTCATCAAGAATGATGAGGGAAAAAGAATGATGGAGCGCTGCGTATCCTTGTCCGAGGAGCAAAACAGCGCCTATGTCCGCACAAAGCTGCTGCAATGGGAAACAAAGCTGGCGCAGCAAAATCTGACAGAATGAGCATTATTGATAAAAGGAGGGCGTAAAATGCCGCAGATTTCCATCCTTGAGCGCACAGAATTCTTTGAAAAAAATACGACTGTTTTAGAAGCGCTGCAGGCGCTTCAGCCGGAGCTTGTTCCGACCACGCTGGGCTGCTTTTGCGGCGGCCTCTCCTTGGAGCTGACGCATCCGCTGACGCAGAACTGTACATTGTATCCGATTACCTATCAAAATGAGGAGGGACGCCGCATTTACGAGCGTTCCCTGCGTCTCGTACTGCTCTTGGCCGTTCGGCGCGTCTTCCCGAATGCGCGTGTCCGCATCGAGCATTCCGTCGGCTACGGCATTTATGCCGTGCTGCTCGGACATGAAACAACAGAGGAAGAGGTTGAAAGCATCGAGGGGGAAATGCGCCGAATCGTTCAGGAGGATCTGCCCTTTCAAAAAGAACGCTGGACACGGACGCAAGCAATCGAATACTATAAGCAGGACGGCGAAACGGATAAGACGAGGCTGCTGGCCTATCGTCCCTATGATTTCTTCAATGTCTATCTTTGCGGCGGCATGGCGGAATATTTCTATGGGTCTATGCTCCCGTCCACTGGCTATATCAAGGCGTTTGCCTTGAAGCACCTTGCACCCGGCTTCGGTGTTTTAACGCCTTCGCCTAAAGACCCGGATCATCCCGCGCCCTATGTCGAGCGCCCCAAACATTTACAGGCATTTGCTCAATCCAATGAATGGTGTCGAATCCTGCATTGCACCAACGCTGCGGATTTAAACGACCTCGTCAGCCGGAACAAGCTGCGGGACTTTATCCGCGTCAATGAAGCATTGCACGACAAGTCCCTCGCCGAAATCGCTGCCGGCATACAAAAGCGCGGTGCGCGGGCGATTTTCATCGCCGGTCCTTCCTCATCGGGGAAAACGACCTTTGCCAATCGTCTGTGCATTCATCTGCGTGTGCTGGGGCTTTCCCCCGTGCTGATTTCACTGGATGATTTTTACCGCAACAAAGCGGACTTGCCGCTTGAAGCAAACGGCGAGCCGGATCTGGAGGCGCTTTCCGCGCTGGATGTACCGCATTTCCGCCGCTGCATCAGCGCACTGCTGAACGGGCAGGAGGCACAGATGCCGCGCTATGACTTCAAGGTGTGCAAGCGCTCCCCCGTGCCCGTCACAATGCGCCTGAATGAATCGCAGCCTCTGGTTATCGAGGGAATTCACGGCTTAAATCCGGAACTGCATCAGGGCTTTCCGCAAGAGCTTCTCTGCACCATTTATATCAGCGAGCTGACATGCCTGAATTTGGACAACCACAACCGCATCCGCACGACGGATGCCCGCTTGCTCCGCCGCATCGTTCGGGACTATCAGTTCAGAAACACGTCGCCGGATGAGACGATGAACATGTGGAACAGCGTTCGGCATGGGGAAGAAAAATGGATTTTCCCGTATCAGGAACAGGCGGATTTTGTGTTCAATTCCGCCCTGCATTACGAGCTGCCGGTGCTGAAAAACATTGCTTATCCTTTGCTTAACGAAATCACGCCGGACAACCCAAACTATCTCATGTCGCGCCGTCTGATTAAAATCCTGCATTATCTTCTGCCCGCACCGGAAGACACTTTGCGGGAGATTCCGCCGCTGTCGATTTTGCGTGAGTTTATCGGCGGCTGCACATTATATGAATAACGGAAAAGTCGGGAAGCATCACTGCCTCCCGACTTTTCACATATTACATTTTTGCAATGACTGCGTCTAACAAAGCACGAAATTTTTCCTGTACTTTTTTACCCGCCTCCACGACCTCTTCGTGAGAAAGCGGCTGATTTAGAATGCCGGCGGCCATATTGGTGATGCAGGATATGCCCAGCACCTCCATGCCCGCGTGACGGGCCACAATGGATTCCGGCACGGTGGACATGCCGACTGCATCCGCGCCCAGCGTCCGCACCATGCGGATTTCGGCAGGCGTTTCATAAGACGGGCCGGGCATCCAGCAGTACACGCCCTCCTTCAAATCAGTTTCCTGCTCCAAAGCGCATTCCAGCGCCAGTTCACGGAGTGCAGGCGAATAAACATAGGTCATGTCGGGAAAACGAGGGCCGAACGCATCCAAATTCGCACCGCGAAGCGGATTTTTCCCTGTCAGATTGATATAGTCCGTCAGCAGCATCAAATCGCCGCTCTGAAAGCCTAAATTGACACCTCCGGCCGCATTGGTCAAAATCAGCTTCTGTACGCCAAGCAGCTTCATCACGCGCACGGGCATGGCAATGTCCTGCATACCGAGACCCTCGTAACTGTGAAAGCGCCCGCACATCATGAGGACACGCTTGCCCTGCAATGTGCCGAAGACAAATTTTCCTGCATGCCCCGCAACCGTTGTTTCGGGAAAGCCGGGGATGTCCTTATATGCAATCTCCCGCGCATCCATTACACAGGCAGCATAGTCCCCCAAGCCGCTGCCTAACACGATTGCAATGTCAGCGCGGCCGCATTCCTTTTCAATCGCTTGTGCGGCCTTTTTGATTCGCTTATACTCATCCATCCGTTCTTCCCTCCAATTCCTGATAAAATGATTTTGCATTGAAGCGCTCATTTAAGCCAAAGCATTCCGCAATCGTGGCCGCCATATCCGCGTAGGTTTGACGAATGCCGAGAGAGAGGCCTTGATTGACGGAGCGCGACCAAACGAGAATCGGCACATACTCCCGTGTGTGATCCGTCCCCTTATAGGTCGGGTCGCAGCCGTGGTCGGCGGTGATGATGAGCATATCCTCATCGTTCATTTCCCGCATCAGCTCAGGCAGGCGCATATCAAAATACTCAATAGCGTCCGCATAGCCCTTCAAATCGCGGCGATGGCCGTACACGGAATCAAAATCCACAAGATTGACATAACACAGGCCGTCAAACGGCTTTTTCATATAATCCAAGGCCGCATCGATGCAGGCCGGGTTTCCGGCCGCATGAACAGAGCCCGTCAATCCTCTGAAAGCAAAGATATCCTCGATTTTTCCTACGCCGAGGACATCCTTTCCAGCTTCCTTCAGGGCATCCAGTACCGTCCTGCCGAGAGGCTCTAAGGAAAAGTCTCGCCGTCCGGCTGTGCGGGTGAAATGCCCCGCGCCCGTTCCGATAAAGGGACGAGCAATCACACGGCCGACTGCATGGTCACCCACCAGCATTTTGCGGGCGATTCTGCACATTTCATACAGGCGCTCTCTTGAAATAATTTCTTCATGTGTGGCGATTTGGAATACACTGTCGCCGGAGGTATATACAATCGGGTAGCCCGTGCGCATATGTTCTTCGCCCAGTTCATCCAAGATCACCGTGCCGGAGGAGGGCTTATTGCCGATAGTTTTTGTCCCGATGGCTGTTTCGAATCGGTCAATGACATCTTTCGGAAAGCCGTTCGGATAGGTCGGAAAGGGTTTTGTCATGGTGATGCCCGCCATTTCCCAATGCCCCGTGGTCGTATCCTTGCCGCAGGAACGTTCGATGGCCTTGCCGAATGCCGCGCACGGATGCGCAATGGGTGGGATGCCGATACCGTCAATATTGCCAAGCCCCAGCATCCGCATGGTCGGTACTTTTAAGCCGATTTTTTCTTCAATGTGCCTCAAGGTATTCGCTCCCGCATCGCCGTAAGCGGCTGCGTCCGGCAGTGCGCCTGCGCCGACGCTGTCAAGAACGATCCATAGTACGCGCTTCATCCCATCGCCTCCTTGTTCTTTGCATATATTGTATCATTGAATCCTTCTTTTGAAAAGACCTTGCTTTTTTGGCTTTAACTGTTATAATCATATGCATACGGAGAAACGGAGGAGCATTTTCATGGCATGCACATGGCTGGCAACGGCGGCGTTTGGCTTAGAGGGCATTGCAAAACGCGAATTGGAGGCACTCGGCTTTAAGGCATCGGCAGAGCTTGGCTGCGTTCGCTTTGAGGCAACGCCTGAGGAGGCTTTCAGAGCCAATCTTTGGCTTCGCACGGCTGACCGCGTTCTGCTGTTGGTCGGCGAGGGCAAGGCGGAGACCTTTGATGAACTGTTTGAGCTTGTCAAACGGATGCACTGGCATGAATTTTTGTCGCGTGACGCCCGCTTTCCCGTGTCCGGCAAATGTGCCAGAAGCAGGCTTATGAGTGTCAGCGATTGTCAGGCCATCACCAAAAAGGCAATCGCCGAGGAATTAAAGAAGCGCTATCATTTGACATGGTGCGCGGAAACCGGAGCGACCTATGCGGTCGATGTTTCTCTGCACGGAAATATGGCGCGGCTGACTTTGGATGCGAGCGGCACGGCGCTTAATCGGCGCGGCTATCGAACGTGGAACGGCGAAGCGCCGCTGAGAGAGACCTTGGCGGCTGCCATGCTGTGGCTGTCCCCATGGCGGATGAAAATGCCCCTGCATGACCCGTGCTGCGGAACGGGAACGCTGCTGATTGAAGCGGCATGGCGCATGGCTAACCGTGCGCCGGGCATGACGCGCTCCTTTGACATGGAAAAATGGGCGTTTGTCGATCAAAAGCTGCTGGCTCGCTGCCGCAACGAGGCCAAGGCCGCTTACCATCCTGAGCTGATTCACGATATATCCGGCACGGACATTGATAAGGGCGCACTGGAGCTTTGCCGCCGCCACATTGCGCAGGCAGGCTTAGAGGGAAAAATCAAGGTCTGGCCGTGCGATTTGCGGGATCTTCAATTAGAAGTCTCTGCCCCCTGCTTTATCGCCAATGAGGGTGTTATTTATGGACTAAACGCCGGAAAAGCCCGTAATATCAAGGAATTTGCGGCATAGGGTCTTGCATTTGCGCTTTGC
>CAVFWQ010000019.1:0-22959 GCA_963626285.1 bacterium
TTTGTTCTTCAACAGGGTTTTTCTTTTCCCCGTCCGTCGGACGGGGAACGGTCCACTCCCAATGCGTGTCCGTGTCTTTTTTTTGCGCCCATGCGGAAGCGCCGCCCGGCATCCGCGCCGGGCAAGAAAAAATACGGGGATATTGCGCTCATGCCGCCGAATGCTCATTCCCCGCGCTCGGCTGCGGTCTGCGCGTCCTCCTCCAGCACCTGATACATCTGCGCGGCGTTCTCCTTGCGCACGACCTCGCTGATGTCGGTGATTTTGTAGCGCCCCAGACGGTTGCCGAAGCGGATGGTCAGCTCATCGCCGACCTTGACCTCCGTTCCGGCCTTGGCCGTCCTGCCGCCTACGGTCACGCGGCCGCCGTCACAGGCTTCCTTGGCGACGGTGCGGCGCTTGATGATGCGAGACACCTTGAGATATTTATCCAGTCTCATGCAATGATGCCCTCCCAAATGCCTGACGGATGAAGAAAAAAGCTGCGTCGCGTGTGCGAGCAGCTTTGACATTCGATAAGCCCTTTCCAATCGTTCGTGAGGCAGCGCCGAACCGATGAAGCGGTGCGCAGGCTTTTGGCCTGCTGCAGAGCCACGGAGCGCTGCCGCCGAATGGCGCGGCGGACGGCTCAGTTCAGGCTGTCCTTGAGCGCTTTGCCGGCCTTGAAAGCGGGCACCTTGGACGCTTCGATCTTGATCTCTTCGCCGGTGCGCGGGTTGCGGGCGGTGCGGGCGGGACGCTGCTTTGCTTCGAAGGAGCCGAAGCCGACGATCATCACCTTGTCATCAGCCTTCAGGGTCTCTCCGACGATTTCGACGAAGGCGTTCAGAGCCTTTTCGGCCTCCTTTTTGGTCAGCTCGGTCTTATTAGCGAGCGCCACGATCAATTCAGACTTGTTCATGAAAAAACCTCCTAAATCTGTCTTTTCAACCAACGCCCGTGGCGCAAGCCGTTTACGGGCGGTGTTTGCTACTATTCCAGTATACATCCATTTCGGCCGTTGTCAAGTCCTCAAAGGCTTTTCCGTCGCTTTTTATCATATTTTCCATCGTCCGGAAGCGCCGAATGAACTTTTCGACCGCGCCCATGAGCGCCGTTTCGCTCTCGACACCGCAAAGACGCGATGCATTGACGCAGGAAAAAAAGAGGTCGCCCAGCTCCTCGGCGGGATTTCGTCCGTTTTTCAGCTCCTCCGCTACCTCGTCGGCCTCCTCGTGCACCTTTTCGAGCGCCTGCATCGGGCCGTCAAAGTCAAAGCGCACCTGCGCCGCCTTTTTCTGCACCTTTTCGGCACGCATCAGCGGCGGCAGCGCGGGCGATACATCCATCAGCGAGGCCGTCTGCGTGGCAAGTCCGCGCTCTTTGCGCTTGATTGCTTCCCAGTTGTCCGATACTTCCCCGGCGCTGTCCGCACGGACATCGGCAAAAATGTGCGGATGCCGCCGAATCATTTTTCGGCAGATGGCGGTGGTGACGTCGCTCAGCTCAAACGTGCCGTACTGCGCCCCGATGTTCGCCTGAAAGACCACCTGAAGCAGCACGTCGCCCAATTCGTCCGCGATGTGTATGGCATCGCCCTCGTCAATGGCCGCGGCCGTTTCGTAGGCTTCTTCAATGAGGTAAGGCCGCAGGGATTCGTGCGTCTGCTCCTTATCCCACGGACAGCCGTTCTCGCCGCGCAGGATCTGAAGAATGGCCACCAAATCGTCGAACGAATAGCGCTCCTTTTCGCAGAGAGCGCGCGGGATGAGCAGCGCCGCCGCCGTATGGTCGTATTTTTTCTGCCTGTCCAGGTCGCTCAACGGAATCGTTTCCGCCCGGCGGGATTTTCCTTCCTTTTCGGGGGGAAAAAACAAGACGGGCTGCGTCTCCCCGAAGACGGGCAGGAGTTTGAGCTTGAGAACGCCCGCCAAGAGCCTTGAATCCAGCTCCGTGAT
The DNA here is from genome assembly GCA_963626285.1 of bacterium. Lineage (GTDB taxonomy): Bacteria > Bacillota > Clostridia > Christensenellales > Aristaeellaceae > CAVDRM01. The sequence goes on from CAVFWQ010000019.1 coordinate 1,938, forward strand.
AAGCAGCGTGTGGCTGCCGTCCGTTTTCGTAAACGACATGGCGGGGCAGACGACCGCACCGTCCGTTTTTTTCGCCGCGCACAGCAGGGGCGCTGCCTGCGAAACGCCCGGCAGCAGCGTGATATCGGCCTTTTTTGAAAGCGCGCGCACGGTCTCGTCCGAGGAGGCGTCGAACACGGCGTAGACGACTTCCTTTTTCTTCGCCCTGTCCAGCACGAAGGAAACGGCGCGGTCGATCAGCTCGTCAAAGTCCCCGCATTCCTCGTGCAGAAGATCCAAGCTGTCAAAGGCAATGCCGGCTTCGCGCAGGTATGCGGCGGCATCGCATCTGTCCGTGCGCAGAAGGAGGACGGGTGCTTTTTTCATCACATCCAGCGCACCGAGCGTCAAATACGCCCGGCTGCCCGGCCCTAGGGAGCAGACGGTGATTTTTTTCATTCGGCGCTCCTCTCCCTTCTCTCCAGCCAGACTATCAGCACGGCGATGTCCGCCGGCGATACGCCGGGGATGCGCGAGGCCTGCGCCAGGGACTGCGGACGCTGCTTTTGCAGCTTCTGCCGTGCTTCGATGCGAAGGCCGGAAATGTCCATGTACGGCGCATCCTGCGGAAGCCTCCGCTCCTCCATCGCGTGCGCCTGACGAATCTGCGACAATTCCTTGTTTAAGTACCCTTCATATTTCACCTGAATTTCCGCCTGCTCGACGGCGCCGGAGGTATAGACGCCCCAGTCCTGCGGCACGATCAGGTGGTTTTCGGGGCGGCGCAGGGAGGCGGTCAGGTGATGCTCGCCGATTTTTCGGATAAGTTCCTCCGTTTCGCGCTTTTTTCGCTCCATCCGGCGAAGCCGTTCATCGGTCGCCAGACCGATTTTGTGCGCCCGCTCGGTGAGGCGAAGGTCGGCATTGTCCTGCCTGAGATAGAGCCGATGCTCGGCGCGGCTGGTCATCATGCGGTACGGCTCGTCCGTCCCCTTGGTGGTCAAATCGTCCGCCATCACGCCGATGTAAGCCTGGTCGCGGGTCAGGATGAGCGGCTCCTCGCCCTTTACATACAGCGCCGCGTTCGCGCCCGCCAAAATGCCCTGCGCGGCGGCCTCCTCATAGCCGGATGTGCCGTTTATCTGCCCCGCCGTGTACAGCCCCTGCACATTCAGCGCGCCGAGGGCGGGGGAGAGGGCGGTCGGGTCGATGCAGTCATATTCAATGGCATACGCCAGCCGCACCAGCACGGCGCGTTCAAGCCCGCGGATGCTCCTGTACAGCTCCACCTGCACATCCCTGGGCAGCCCCGTGGACAGCCCCTGCGCATACCATTCGGGATAGCTTTCGCCCTCCGGCTCCATAAAAAGCTGGTGGCGCGTCTTATCGGCAAAGCGCGTGACCTTGTCCTCGATGGACGGGCAGTAGCGGGCGCCGACGCCGTGGATAAGCCCCGAATACATGGGGGCTTTGTGCAGGTTTCTGCGGATGATGTCGTGCGTCTTTTCGTTTGTCCATGTCAGGTAGCAGCAGGCGGTGTTTTGGAGCTTCCTGTCCGTCAGAAAGGAAAAGGGGATAACGGGGTCGTCCCCGTCCTGCCGCTCCATTAAATCAAAATCAATGCTTCTGCCGTCCACGCGGGCGGGCGTGCCCGTCTTAAAGCGGCGCAGGGTAAAGCCGAGCGCCTGAAGGCTTTGGCTCAGAAGATCGGCGGGAAGCAGACCCTGCGGCCCCGCCTCCCAAACGGACGAGCCGATGATGATATGGCTTTTCAGATAAACGCCCGTGCAGACGACGACGGCGGAGCAGCCGATGACATCGCCGAAGGCGGTTTTTACGCCGGTCACATGCGCATTTTGCGTCAGGATTTCGGCGGCCTCCGCCTGCAGGACAGTCAGCCTGTCCTGCGCAAACAAAGCGCGCATCATGCGCAGATGATAGGCGCGCTTGTCCTCCTGCGCCCGCAGGGAATGGACGGCAGGGCCTTTGCCCGTGTTCAGCATCCGCCCCTGAATCAGCGTATCGTCCGCCGCCACGCCCATTTCGCCGCCTAAGGCGTCCACCTCGCGCACCAGATGTCCCTTGCCCGTGCCGCCGATGGAGGGATTGCACGGCATCAGCGCGATGGACTCAAGGTTCAGTGTCAGCAGGACGGTGTCCAAGCCCATCCGCGCCGAGGCCAAAGCCGCCTCGCAGCCGGCATGACCCGCCCCGATGACGATGACCTGCGTCTGCATATTGAAAATCACTTCTCCCCATGTTCGGTCTTGCCGTTTTCATTCGGATGCGCCCATGCATAGACGTTTTCCGCCGCCGATGCGGTCATGCCGGAAACGGCGCGGAGCGCATCTGTATCGGCCTCCTTAATGGCCTTGACGGATTTGAACGCCTGCAAAAGAGCGCGCCGTCTTGCCGCGCCGATGCCCGGAATATCGTCCAGCCGGCTGTGGACGGTCGCCTTGCCGCGCAGCCCCGTATGGTGCGTGATGGCAAAGCGGTGCGCCTCGTCGCGGATGCGCTGGATCAAATGGAGCGCGGGACTCTTCCTGTCCAGCAGGATGGAATCCTCCCGATTGGGCAGGAATATTTCCTCCAGCCGCTTGGCCAAGCCGAACATGGGCACGTCAGCGCCTGCCGCCAGCATTGCCTCCCGCGCAAAGCGGAGCTGCTCGGGACCGCCGTCAATCAGCACCAGATCCGGCATGCCCCATTTTTCATTCGGGTCATCGCTCATGGCGCGGCGGAAGCGCCGCCCCAGCACCTCATTCATGGAGGCAAAGTCGTTCGCGCCCTCTACTGTCTTGATGCGGTAATGGCGGTATTCCCGCTTGGCAGGCTCTCCGTCGATAAACACCACCATGGAGGCGACGGAAAGAACGCCCTGCGTGTTGGAAATATCATAGCCCTCGATGCGGCGCGGCGTCTTGTCCATGCCGATGACGCGCCCCAGCTCCTCGCACGCGCCGACGGTGCGCTCGTATTGAATCTGCTCGTTCTGGCTGCGCTTTTGCAGCGCGTCCCGCGCATTCTTTTCGCACAGCAGCACCAGCGCCCGCTTGTCTCCGCGCTGGGGAACAAGCAAATCACAAGCCCCCTGCCGCTTTTCGCGCAGATATTCGCTCAGCTCCGCCGAATCACTCGGCAGCGCGGCGCAGAGAACCTCGCGGGCGGGTCTTCGCTCATCATAATACTGCAACAGAAATTCGCCCAGCACCTCGGCGGGCTCGTCTGTCCCCGCGCCCTTCAGGGGATAGCTTTCCGCGCCGACCATCTTGCCCCGCCGAACAAACAGCACCTGCGCCATCGCGTCCAAGCCGTCCTGACACAGGGCGATGACGTCGCGCTCCGCGCCGTTTGTCTCATTCACCTGCTGGCGCTGCATCAGCCCCTCCACATCCGTGATGCGGTCGCGCAGGACAGCCGCCTTTTCAAACTCCAGCGCGGCGGAGGCATCCGCCATCTGCCGCTTCAGGCCGTTCAGCACGGCCTGGTAGCGCCCGGACAGGAAGGCGATGACCTGCTCTATCTGCGCGGCGTATTCCGCCTGCGTACACCTGCCCGCGCACGGCGCAAGGCAGAGGCCTATTTCGTAATTCATGCACGGGCGGGCGGGGTTCCTGAGCGGCAGCGCATGGGAGCAGGTGCGGAGCGGAAAGGTTTTTTTGAGCAGCTCCAGCACGTCCCTGACGGCGCTTGCGCCGATATAGGGACCGAAGTACTTCGCCCCGTCCTTCTGCGCCCGCCGCGCCAGGGTGACGCGGGGAAAGGGGTCGTTCAGGTCGATGCGGATGTAGGGGTATGCCTTGTCGTCCTTGAGCAGGATATTATAAAAGGGGCGGTGCAGCTTGATGAGATTGCACTCAAGCAGCAGCGCCTCCAGGTTTGTCCGCGCCAGCACGATATCAAAATCATCCACGCGGCTGACCATTGCCTCGACCTTGGGCGTATGCTCCGTTTTCTGAAAGTAGCTGCGCACACGGTTTTTGAGGTTGACGGCCTTGCCGACATAGATGATCTGCCCCTGCTCCTTCATCAGATAGCAGCCGGGGCAGTCCGGCAGATTTTTGATTTTCAGCGCCAGCGTATCGTTCATGCGTCAGTCATCGTCCAAGTCGTCAAATTCTTCGTCCAGCACGGTCTGCACGGCGTTTTGCAGCTTCTCGTACAGCGCGTCGTCATCGATGGGCTCGAATTCCTCCATGTCCTCTTCGCCCTCGACCTCGCGCACCCGCATGATGTATCGGGACGCTTCCTCACCCATGTCGCCCGTCAGGTCGTCGGTCAGGAGGACAAACTCCTCGCCGTTATAGTAAAAATAGCGCTCAACAAGAAGGCGAAGGGTCTCTCCGTTTTCGTTTTCCAGCTCCACAATGTCCAATTCCTCGTTGTCCATTTGCTTTCAACCTCCTTTACGGCTTGCTGCGTCCCTTATTATAGCCCAAAGTCTTCTGTTTTGCAAATATGTCATTAGGCGGTCAGCGCTTGCGGAAAAAGGGATAATTTCGTATAATAACAGGGAATAAACCCGCCTGTATTCTGCGGCGGGCGAGGAGGCGCAAGGGTAAAAATGCTGAAGAAAAAGCTGATTTTGATCGCGGACGACGAGCAGGGCATCCATGAAAGTCTCCGCATTTATCTGACGAGAGAGGGCTATGAGGTCTACTCCGTGTTCCGCGGCGACGATGTCATGGAGGCGTTTAACCAGATGCGCCCCGATCTGGTCATTCTGGACATTATGATGCCGGGGCGCTCCGGCACGGCGGTCTGCGCGGATATCCGCGCCGTCAGCATGACCCCCATCATCATGCTGACCGCCAAGGGCGAGGAGGTCGATAAGCTGCTGGGCTTCGCGCTGGGCGCGGACGACTACATCGTCAAGCCATTCAGCCCGCGGGAAATCGTATCGCGCATTGCCGTTATCTTCCGCCGCATGAATCAGATGGAGACCTCCCCGGAATCCGGCGCGCTGGTGCTGGGCAATACCCGCATCGATTTAAAGTGCTATGAGGTCTATGTGAACAACGAGCGGGTGTTCCTGTCGCCCAAGGAAGTGGAGATACTGCATCTGATGGCGAGCCACCCGCGGCAGGTGTTTACCCGCGAGCAGCTTTTAGACAATATCTGGGGCTTTGACTTTGACGGCGACCCGCGTGTGGTGGATACATCCATCAAGCGCATCCGCAAAAAGCTGCCAGAGGATACCAGCGTGGTGCTGCGGTCCGTCTACGGCGTAGGCTATAAGGCGGAGATCACGGATGCTTAAGGCCGGTCTTGCGTCCTACCTGACGCGCTTCGTGGCCATCACCGCGGTCATCGTGCTGCTTTCGGCGATGGGCATGTTTGCTTTGTCCAATTATCTATCCAATTCCGTTTTCAGCGTGTCCAACCGCTCGGAGCTGGAAAAGGCCATTGCGCAGGCAGACCGGCAGCTTGCACGCTATAACGCGGGCGAAATCAAGCGCTCGGAGCTGAAGGAAATCGTCAACCCCGCCATCAATTCCGGCGATATTTTTATGATGCTCCTGACGCCGGATACCCGCGTGGCGGCGTATACGGAAAGCGCCGTGGCGTATTTCAGCAGCACCAAGCTCGTTCGCTATTGCCAGCAGCTCGACATGGGCAGAACCCTCTATTCTTCCGACTGGGAGACGGGCGGGCTGGCGCTTTTGATGGGGCAAAAGACGGACAACGGCTATGTCTTTGCGGGCAAGCCCATGCGGACGTTCCTGAACGCGGCCAGCTCGTTCAGAATCAGCCTGATCACATGGTTTCTGCCGATGCTTTTGCTTTTGTTCCTTGTCGGCGGCTTTACGATGCACATCTTTGCGCGTCCCGTCAACGTGCTGACGGAGGCGGCGGCGAAGGTGGCGGCGGGGGAAATCGTCGATTTGGACGAGGAGCTTCCGGGCGAAATCGGCGATGTGGCGCGGGCGTTCAACAGGATGTCCGAGCGCATCGCGCATACCATCGGCGAGCTGAACCGGGAAAAGGAGACCATGCGCATGATTTTGGAATCCCTGAACGAGGGTATTCTGGCGCTGGACTTTGACGGGAAGACCCTGCTTGAAAATTCCGCGGCCGTGCAGCTTTTGGGCGAAACGGGCACTCAGGCGCATGAGCGGGTCATGGCCGCGCTGAAGGAGAGCCTGAAGGACGGCAGGAACGGCGAGGGACGCGTCGAGCGCGGCGATGCCGTTTTGCAGTATTTTATCACGCACCTGCCGTCCGACCAAAAAAGAAAAGGCGTGATTGCCCTGGTGCGCGATGTGACGGAGCAGGAGAGGCTTGAGCGGACGCGGCATGACTATGTCGCCAATATTTCCCATGAGCTGCGCACGCCTTTGGCCAATATGCGCGGGCTGGCCGAGGGACTTCGGGACGGACTGGTCACGGATGCGGACGACAGGATGCGCTATTACGGCATCATCGTGGACGAGGTCAAGCGCCTGTCCCGCCTGGTCAACGACCTGCTGGAGCTGTCCGGGCTTCAGTCCAATCCCAAGGCGTTTGAGATGGAAAAGGCCGAGCCGACGGAAATCATGTGGGAATTGTACGACCTGAACAAAAAGCCGTTTTCGGACAAACATCAGACGCTTGTGCTGGAGGTGCCGCAGGACGACCTGCCGGTCATCATCACCAATGAGGACCGCTTGTCCGAGGTGCTGACCATCTTCCTTGACAATGCCCGCAAGTACACGAACGAGGGCGGCACGATCGTGCTGGGCGCAGAGCCGAACGTGCAGGACGGGCTGGTGACGGGCGTCCGCTTCTATGTGCGCGATAACGGCATCGGCATGGATGAGGAAACGCAGAAGCATGTTTTTGAGCGCTTCCATCAGGCGGATAAGAGCCATTCGCAGAAGGGGAGCGGTCTCGGCCTGTCCATCGCCAGAGAAATCCTGCTGAAAATGGGTGTCGGCATCACGTTGAAAAGCGAGCTTGGCAAGGGCAGCGAGTTTTCGTTTATTCTGCCGGTTCCATAAAACAGGCTACCTTTTTGATGCGCAAAGCTCCGGGGCTGTTCAAGCGGCCTCGGATGTGTTATAATATCGATTGGATTTTTGTTTGCGGGAGGAAACGGGTATGTTCGGCCGAATGATGAACAGCTTTTACTACGGAAAAAGCGGGAAGGGCGATTTCAGGCGGGAGGACCTGCCGAAAAACCGCTGGCAGCTGTTTTTTGAAATGCTCAGGGTGCGTCTGGCGGCGCTGTTCCGTCTGAATCTGATGACGGTGGTCGCCTTTCTGCCGCTGATTTTCGTGGTCGGCAATGCCGCGATGACCTTTTTAAGCGGTCTGAGCGGGTGCTTGGAGTACAGCAATCTGCTGGCATCGGGCGGCGACATGAGCGCCGTCACCGAGGCGGAGCTTACCCTGTATGCCAACTATGTGTCGGACGGGGTCATGAACACCGCGGCGTTTGCAAGCGACCTGTTCAAGGCCATCTCCATGCAGTCCCTCATCTGGCTGATTCCCTGCATCCTGATTACCGGCCCCGTGCAGGCGGGCATGGCGTATGTCACCCGCAACTGGGCGCGTGACGAGCACGCCTTTATCTGGGCGGATTTTAAGGACGCGGTCAAGGAAAACTGGAAGCAGGCGCTGGGCGTTTCCGCCATCACGTCCGTCGTTCCCATCATTTTGTATGTCTGCTGGATGTTCTACGGGCAGATGGCGGAGCAGAATGCGTTCTTCTATGTGCCGCAGATTTTGACGATATCGCTGGGCGTTATCTGGATGCTGGGTCTGACGTTCATGTACCCCATCATCGTCAGCTATAAGATGACGTTTAAGGACGTCGTGAAAAACAGCATCCTGTTGGCCATTGCGCGGCTTCCGCAGACCATCGGCATCCGTCTCCTCACTGCCCTTCTGCTGGCGCTGTGCCTGTTCCTCTTCGTCTTTACGGGCGCGGGTATGTATGCGCTGCTCGTGCTGGGCGCGTATTATATCTTCCTCGGCTTCGCCATGACGCGCTTTATCCAGGCCTCCTTCACCAATGCCGTCTTTGATAAGTACATCAATGCGCACATCGAGGGCGCGAAGGTGAACAGGGGACTTGCGCAGGACGATGACGACGAGGATGCGGACGAGGAGACCGAAAACAAAGAGGAAAACGGCGAAAATTCTTCGCCCTCCGCGCAGTGATCCATGTATACTGATTTTGCGGCCGTTTATGACCTGCTGATGCGCGATGTATGCTATGAAAAATGGGCGGCGCATTATGCCGAGCTGCTGAAAAAATACGGCGCGGAGCGGAAAAAATGCGTGGAGTGCGCCTGCGGGACGGGGGCGCTGACCGTGCCGCTCGGCAAGCAGGGCTTTCAAATGACGGGCGTTGATCTGAGCGGCGAGATGCTGGAAAGGGCCATGAAGCGAGCGCGGGAGGCGGGGCAGAACATCCCGTTCATTCGGCAGGATATGTGCAGATTAGCACTTCCCTCCCGCACGGACGCGGTTTTATGCACCTGCGACGGGGTGAATTATCTGACCGCGAAGCCCCGCGTATCGGCTTTTTTCAGGGCGGCCTATGCCGCGCTTCGGCCGGGCGGGGTGCTGATTTTCGATGTTTCGACACCCTATAAGCTGGGGCATACGCTCGGAAACGGCACAAGAACGTTTGCGGGCAGCGATTACGCCTATATCTGGAACACGGCGTTCAGCGAAAAAACCAGGCTTTGCCGCATGGCGCTGACGATTTTTACAAAGACGGACGACGGCCTGTACAGGCGCACCGAGGAGGAGCAGACCCAGCGTGCGCACGGCAGGGAAGAGCTGGCGGAGGCGCTGACCGACGCCGGCTTTGAGCGCATCCGCTTTTTCGGCGGATATGCCATGCGCTCTGCCTGCGAGACAGACGCCCGCTGGCACGTCGCCGCCGTTCGGCCGAAGGAGAGATGATTTTTGATGGATGAAGCATACAAAATGCCGGCAGATGAAATGCTGCATATGACGCTGATGGACGGGCAGGCGCGGGTGCTGCTGTGCCGCACAACCGCGCTTTCGCAGGCGGCAGCCGACATTCATCAGCCCTCGGACACGGCCTGCGCCGCGCTGTCGAGGCTGATGAGCGCCGCGCTCATGCTGAGCGTGATGATGAAGGGCGACAAGGATTCCGTCACCGTCACGGTGGCGGGAAACGGCCCTATCGGGAAAATGACGGCCGTGGCGCACGGAACGCACGTCAAGGTGACGGCGGACAATCCGCAGGCCGATGTCCCCAAGCGGGCGGACGGTCACCTGGACGTGGGCGCGCTGGTCGGGCATCAGGGAAGGCTCACGGTCATCAAGGATTTGGGGCTGAAGGAGCCGTATATCGGGCAGGTCAATCTTATCTCCGGTGAATTGGGGGAGGACTTTGCGCAGTATTTTACCGCCTCGGAGCAAACGCCGTCCCTCGTGGCACTGGGCGCACGGGTGAACGGCGGGCTTCTTTTGTCCACGGGCGGGCTGCTCATTCAGGCGATGCCCGGCTGCAGCGAGGAGCTGCTCAATCAGCTGGACGTGCGCAGCATGCTCTTTGCCGACATCAGCCGGGAATTGGCCGAAAACGACTTGGAGGAGCTGGCCGAGGGATGGTTTGACGGGCTGGATTTGAAGGTCATTCAAAAGCAGCCGCTGGCCTATGTCTGCGACTGCTCCCGCGAAAAAATGGCGCGGGCGCTGGTGCTGCTGGGGCGGGACGAGCTGAAGGACATCATCGAGCATGACCATCACACGGCGCTGACCTGCCGCTTCTGCCGCACTTCGCAGATTTTTTCGGAAGAGGAGCTGCGCCGCCTGCTGGAGGAAGCAAAATAAACGCCGCGCGTCATGTGTGCGGTGATGTCCTGCGGAAAATCGATGCCGGAATGAAAGCCTGCTTTTGCCGGCTTTTATCCGAATTGACGGAGGTACGGATGAGCGATGAGCATAAGGTGGTGCCGTTCGAGCGGCCTGCCGCCTATTGGGTGTCCAAGGCGCGGAAATGCAGGGGCAGAACGCGCCTGACGGATGCTGCGCCGCTGCTTCGTCAGGCGTATCGTCAATCCGGCGAGGATGATGTCGCCATGGAACTGGTGGGCACATACTGCGAGATGGAATGCCATTCCGCCGCGCATCGGGTGATTGCGCAGGTGCTGGAAAAAAATCCGCGCTGCGCGGAGGCGTATTATATGCTGGGGCTGTCCGCCCTGTCGCAGCAGCAGGAGGCGCTGGCCGAGGACGCCTTGGCGACCGCCCTGATGATTGGCAGGGACAGCGCCTTTGCCGATGATGCGCAGGACATACTGAGCAGCTACGCATGGCACGATGAGCCGCATCCGCCGCGCGGCGCACGGGCGGAAACGCTGTATGCGCAGGCGCTTCGATATTTGAACGCGGGCAATACGGAAAAGGCGGCGGAATATCTGCGCAAATCGCTCTGCCGGGGCTTTACGCCGCGGGCAAGCGCCCTGCTCGGCGAGATTTTTCTCCGCGTCCGCGGCTATGCCGCCGCGACCGCCCTGCTTCTGCGCGCGCTGATGGCTGACCGCATGAACATTCCCTATGCGCTGCTGCTGAGCGAGGCGTTTTTCGGCATGAATATGCAGGACATGGCGCAAAAGGTGCTGTCGTCCGCTGCCCCGCTTTGCCAAACCCACAGGGAGCTTGCCCTGCTCGCTGAGGTCTGCGTCAGGCTCGGCCGTCCCCAAATCGCTTCGGAGCGGTTGGAGCAGGCGCTGAGAACAGCCCCGCAGAGCAACGACCTTTTGTTTATTTTAGCCGCCCTTCGCAGCGCAACGGGCGATTCGACGGGTGCCAAAAGCCTCCTGCACACCATTTTGATGCGCGACCCGGAGGACGCGGATGCCATCAGCGCCCTGAAAATGATAAAATTCCGCCCCGTGCCGTTCAACCGCACCGGCGTGGATGAGGAACTGGCCGCCCTGTGCGCCCGTAAGCCCGTTCGGGGAGATGCGGCGCTCAGGCATCTTCTGCACGGGCTGACCGTTTCGCTGAACGGCGACTTGTCCTATGCGACGATTGAGACGCTGGTGGGCTATGCGTGGCGGCGGATGAACCCGATTCAGAAAATGCATTGCGACATGAGCAGACAGCACCTCTGGCCGCGGGCGTTTTATCAGTACCTTTGCGAAAAGGCGGGACTGAAAAGGCGCCGTCCGGCGCTGTATCGGGGGAAAGGGTACGGGCGGCGCGTCCGAAGGATGCTTCGGTTTATCAAATCCAAGGAGGCATGGAGTGAAATCCGATGAAGTGCATTGATTTTGACAAGAAATTTCAGTATTATGTCACCGAATGGGTGAAAAAGCACGCGAAGGAATTTAAGAATTACGACGAGATGGAAGACCGTATGCCGGAGGTCTACGAGGAGTTTTTGGACCTTCCGGCGGACTGGCTGGCGGGCGTAAAGCCCGGCGAATACTTTGAGCGCTTTGACAATGCCAAGCAATTGGTCGATTGGATGGAGGACTACGAGAAGCAGCGCGTGCCTGTTCCGGATATGCTGCTGAACCGCATCAGCGCACTGGGCAAGGCGTCCGAAGCGCCGCTGATGAATCTCCTCAGCAAGGAGCGCACGCCGCACGCGGTCAGGATGAGCGCGGTCACGCTGCTGCGCGAAATCGAGAGCGAAGCGCCGATCGACCTGTATTTGCATTGGATAAGCAGCTGGCAGGGCGAGGACGAGCTGTGTGAGAACGCGCTGGAAAGCCTCCAGTCCCTGGGCGCTTCGGCGGCTGACTCAATGCGGGCGGCTCTGGCCAAAAGCACCCGCGAGGGGCAGATAAGCCTTTTGACCGTCCTGTGCGACCATCAGAAGGATGAGGAGCTGACCGACCTTGCGCTTTCCCTGCTGGAGACGGAGGAAAACGCGCGCGCCGTTTTGTCTGACGTGCTGGCGCGGCTCGGCAATGACAAGGCGCTGCCTGCGCTGATTCGCTTGGCCGGCAGCGAGGAGACACCGTATCTGGATTATATTGAGCTGCGCAACGCCATCGAAGCGCTGGGCGGCGAAGCGCCGGAGCGGGAATTCGACGCGGACGACCCGGATTATCAGGCGATGCGCAGCATGGAGGAGCATATGCTGCATCACGGGCATGAGCACGGGGAAGACGCCTGCGGGCATGACGGCTGTAACTGCCGCCATCACCATTGAGGAAATAGACTATGGTATGTGAACATTGCGGCACGGTTGTGCGAAGCGGCGAAACGGTCTGCTCTCATTGCGGGGCGATGCTCCCCGTGCGCGAAATGGGCAAGGGCGCAGCGGCCATTCGCCAGGGGCGCGATGCTTCGTCACAAAAAAAATCCCCTGTCGGCAGCAGTGTGCCGGATACGCGCACACGATTCGCCTATGTATTGGATGAAAACGCCGGTACCAGACGGCGGGCGGCGGGCGCGACCGCCGATACACAGGCCGTCAAGGGAAGGAAAACACATAAGATCCACCGCTTCATGGTGAACTGGGCGATGATTGGCGCGGTCTCGCTGGTGTTCCTCGTGTGCCTTGTGGTGGGCGGTTATCTTTTTTTGCAGCTCACCGCTCAGGGACAGCTTGTGCTGGCGCGTCTGGGCTATGAGGCGGATACGACCGCCATGTGGACGCTGGGCGGGGAATATCTGGATCAGGGGTACATTGAAAAGGCCATCGCCACCGAGGAGGCGGCCTACGAAAAAGACCCTGACCGAGAGGATATTTACATTCGTCTGCAGCAGCTCTGCGAGGCGTATGAAGCGGGCGCAAGGCCGGAGGATGCGGAGCGCATCTATACCCTCATGTATCAGGAAATCGACCCGGCCAATCCCGTGGCCTATCGCAACATCGTCCGTCTGATGCTCGACCAGTCGCGCCGGACGGAGGCGGCCAACCTGCTGAACGTTGCGTATGCGAACACGGGCGAGGTATCCTTTAAGACCCAGCGGGATGAAATGCTCCCGTCCGTCCCCACGGCGACGCTGGAGGGCGGCAAGCACATGCTGCCGCAGGACTGCACGCTGATATCCGCCGAGGGCTATGATATTTATTATATCATCGGTGAGGAGGGCACGCTGCCGGAGGACGGACAGCTCTTTGAAGAGCCGATTCATTTGGAGGAGGGCGGCTGGACTGTCCGCGCCGTCGCTGTTTCCAGCGATCTGGTGAGCGATGAATTAAGCGTGAAATATGTCATCTCCCTGCCGACCCCCGATGCGCCCTATCCATCCTTGGCGCCCGGCACATACCAGCAGCGGCAGAGGATGCGCCTGAAAAATATCGGCGATGACCCGAATGTCACCTTCTATTACACCATCGACTCCACTTCGCCCACCGTCAATTCGCCCATTTACAACGCGGATGAAGGCATCCTGCTTCCGGGCGGCAAGGTGACGGTGCGCGCCGTGGCGGTCAATCAATACGGCAAGGTCTCCAACGAAATGAGCGTGCAGCTCGTCATCAAGAATGTCAAATATGCCAAGTATTACCGTTCCGGCGATACCTTTGACGCCTTTGCGTTGATGAAAACGACCTACGACCAGTTCGTCAAAAAATACGGCACGGCCAAGGAGGAGCAGGAGATCGTCGACCCCCTTGTGCGCAGTCAGTGCGTGCGGCTCTTGTACAGCTGGGGCGAGGCGAGATTCTATTATACGGAGACCGGCGCGCTGCTGTATTATATCGATACGACGAACGCCAACATGACCGCCCCGCGCTCGACGAAAATCGGCATGACCGAGACGTCCATCACGCAGAAATACCGCGATATGGGACAGGCGAAGAATCAGGACGGCAGCCGCAGCCTGTATTACGATTCCGGCGACCAGTGCTACGGCAAGATAGAAATCGTGGATGATACCCATCAGACTATCAGCTATTCGTATGTGGACACCGAAAACGACGCGACGGTGACACTGCAATACCACATGGAGAACGGTCAGTGCGTCCGGCTGACGAATAAGTTTGTTATCAACTGATACGGCAAGGGAAGGATTTATTTTGAAGAAAATCGTTTTGACCGGCGGGGGGACGGCGGGGCATGTCACGCCGCATCTGGCGCTTCTGCCGCATTTGCTGGAAAAGGGCTATGAAATTCATTACATCGGCACGGAGGATGGCATCGAGCATAAGATGATGACGATGCCGAACGTGACCTACCATGTCGTCAAAAGCGGCAAGCTGCGCCGATACTTTGACCTGAAAAATTTTACCGACCCGTTCAGGGTGCTGGCCGGAGCGCATGAGGCGTCCCGGCTAATGGCGGAGCTGAAGCCGGATGTGTGCTTTTCCAAGGGCGGCTTTGTGTCCGTGCCAGTCGTATACGGCGCATGGAAGCACGGCGTTCCCGTCCTGTGCCATGAGAGCGATTTAACACCCGGCTTGGCCAACAAAATCTGCGCGCAGTTTGCGAAAAAAATCGCCACCACCTTCCCCGAATGTGCCAAGGCACTGGGGGCAAAGGCCGTCATGACGGGGACACCCATGCGGCCGGAGCTGTTTCGGGGCGTTCGCGAAAAGGGGCTGGCTTTGGCAGGCTTTGACGGCAGCAGGCCTGTTCTTTTGATGACGGGCGGCAGCCTGGGCGCTCAGAGCGTCAATAAGGTGCTGCGCGAGGCGCTGCCCGCCCTGCTTCCCGACATGGACGTGCTCCATCTGTGCGGCAAGGGCAACATCGACGAAGCCCTGAAGGGGACGAAGGGCTATGCGCAGTTTGAATTTTTGTCCGATGACCTGCCGGATGCCTTTGCAGCGGCGGATGCCGTGTTGTCCCGTGCGGGGAGCAATTCGCTGTGTGAACTGCAGGCGCTGAAAAAGCCGATGCTGCTCGTGCCGTACCCCAAGGGAGCGAGCCGCGGCGACCAGATATTGAACGCCGAAAGCTATCGTGCCCGCGGGCTGGCGCAGGTGCTGCTTCAGGAAAATCTGAACAGGGATTCGCTCGTTGAGGCCGTTCATACGCTGATGGACAGCCGCGAGACTTTGCGGGTCGCGCTGGAAAATGCGCCTGCGGCTGACGGCACGATGAAGATCCTTGCATTGATAGAAGAAATTCAAAAATAAAAGAGCGCGGAGAAATCGGCCTGTGATTTCTCCGCGTTTTTATGATTACAAGAAGGAGGCTGACGGTATGCAGAAAATGCTGACCGAAGGACCGCTCTTGGACGAACACGGACACCTGAAAGAGGCGGGCTATGCGACCCGACTTGTCAAACAATACGACCGTACACACATCAAGGCCGGTGCCCTGCGCATCAAGGAATGGGACTATTATCTGATCGCCAACGACTGCCATGCTTTGGCACTCACCATCGCGGACAACGGCTATATGGGACTGGTCTCGTGGTCGCTGCTTGATTTCAGCCGCGCATGGGAGCAGACGACTTCCAAAATGACCTTCTTTCCGATGGGAAAAACGGGTCTGCCCGCGTCCAGCGTCTCCGGCTCTGTGCGGGCGGAGGGCAGAGATTACAGGATGGTGTTTGAAAATGACGGCAAAAAGCGACGTCTGTATGGGAATTGCCAACGCTTTTTCGGCAATCAGCCGCTGACCTTTGACGTGACGCTGACCGAGCCGCCGCAGGACAGCATGGTCATTGCCACGCCGTTTCACAAGAAAAAAGCGTTTTATTACAACCAGAAGATAAACTGTCTCCGCGCAGAAGGCAGGGCATTTTTAGGCGATGAAGAAATCCTTTTTCCGCCCGCCGTCACCTGCGCCGTGCTGGACTGGGGGCGCGGCGTCTGGACATATGACAACACATGGTATTGGTCGAGCGCGTCCGGCTTTGTAAACGGAAAGCGCTTCGGCTTTAATTTGGGATACGGCTTCGGCGATACGAGCGCAGCCAGCGAAAATATGCTGTTTTATGACGGAAGGGCGCATAAGCTGAGCCGAGTGACGTTTGATATTCCGCAGAAGAACGGACGGGACGATTTCCTGTCCCCGTGGCGGTTCACCTCGGATGACGGGCGCTTTGAGGCACGGTTTACCCCCATTCTTGACCGCGCCGCGCTGACGGACTTTAAGCTGCTCTGCTCCGACCAGCATCAGGTGTTCGGCCGGTTTGACGGTCAGGCGATATTGGATGGCGGTGAAAAAATTCCGCTCCGCCGGTTTTTGGGCTTTGCGGAAAAGGTTCGAAACAAGTGGTGATCATGGATCCTGCTTTGCAAAATAGCGCAGTCTCGCGGCCTCAAACTGCCGCTCAAACGCTGCGGCGGCCTGCCTGCCGGCTTTTGAAAAGGGCAGCAGCATATCAAAGGCGTGAAAGAGGCGGGGATATACATCGACAGAGGCTTCGACGCCCGCATTTTTCAGGTTTTGAATATAGGTCATGGTCTCGGCATAAAACGGCTCTGCCGTGCAGACGAAGGTATAGGCAGGCGGAAGATTCGCATAATCCGTTTGTCTGGCGGGAGAGGCATAGGCGGGAACAAACTGTCCGCTGATGCCTTTCAAGTACCGTGACCACGCGGCGTGATTGCGCTTGGTGTTCCAAACCGGGGCATGGTTATCGCGGGAGGTCTCGGTGTCCTCGTTGTCCAGCATGGGGTACAGCGGCATCTGAAAGGCAATGTGCACGCCGCCTGTGTCCCTTTCATACATACACAGCGCCGCCGTCAGCCCGCCGCCCGCACTTTCGCCGCCCACCATGATTTGGTCATCGCGCACATGGAGCGCCGCCGCGTTTTCCTTTAAATACATCAAGGCGCTGTGGCAATCCAAAAGCGCTGCGGGATAGGGCGCCTGCCATGACAGGCGGTAATCGGGCGCGACCACCACAGCGCCGTATTTTTTGACGAGATTTCCGGCGCGGGACATATAGACCATTTCCGCCATGCCCGTTTCATAGCCGCCGCCGTGAATCCAAAGAACGCCTGTCCGCAGGGCTCCTTTTTCGGCCTCGGCAGGCCGCAAAACCAGCAGCCGCAGCGGATGCCCATCCGATTGGATGATGACCCTTTGCGCTTTATATTTCATGCACATTTTTCTTTTTATCGGGATTTTGATAGTACCGATAGGCAAACGGCTTTCCCGGTACATCCGTCGTCTGCACGGGCGCGATGCGGTTGAAATCCGCAAATTTTTCCTTTAATGTCATAGGGCTTGCCCAGCTTTCGGCACGCTTTTTTTCAAGCGGCACATCATAAAACCGTACGCATTTCAAAAAGAAATGGGTACGGTTTTATGCATTGCAATTATTTGATGACGCGAAGCGCGGCGTCGACAGCGGCCTGCGCCGTGAAGCCGTATTCCCTGAACAGCACGGCAGCGGGAGCGGAAGCGCCGTAATGGTCAAGCCCCAGCACTTCGCCGTCCAGACCGACATACTTATACCACGGCATGGTGCTGCCGGCCTCCATGGCGACACGCGCACGGACGGCGGACGGCAGGACGCTTTCCCGATATTCGCTGTCCTGCATATCAAACAGCTTCATGCACGGCATGGAGACGACACGCGCCGCAATGCCCTTTTCCTCCAGCAGCTTCTGCGCATCCATGACCTGCTCTACCTCGCTGCCGGAGGCCATCAGGATGACGTCGGGCACGGCCTTGGAGCTTTCGGAAAGCACATAGCCGCCGCGCATGGCGTTGCAGCCGCTTTCCGCATACTGCGGCAGGCTTTGACGGCTCAGCACCAGCGCTGTGGGCAGGCCGCGCAGGAGGGCGGTCAGCCAGCCGGCTGCGGTCTCCTTGCCGTCCGCAGGACGGAAGACCAGCAGATTCGGAACGGCGCGAAGGCCGGCCAGCTGCTCAATCGGCTCATGGGTCGCGCCGTCCTCGCCGACGCCGATGGAATCGTGCGTCAGCACATAGGTGACGGGCAGCTTCATGATGGCGCTCATGCGCATGGCATGCTTCATATAATCGCTGAACACAAAGAACGTGCCGCAGAAGACGCGCAGACCGCCGTGCAGCGCCATGCCGTTGCAGATGGCCGCCATGCTGTGTTCACGAACGCCGAAGTGCATATTCCGTCCGGCGCGGTTTTCGGCGCTGTAATCGCCGCCGTCTTTGATGTTGGTCTTGTTGGAGGGCGCAAGGTCGGCAGAGCCGCCGACCAAATTGGGCAGCAGCTTGGCCAGACGGTTTATCATTTCGCCGCCGGTGGCGCGGGTCGCGGTCTTGCCCTCGAACTTCCACAGCGCGTCATTCAGCATCACATTGTCCGGCAGTTCATCGGAGAACCAGACGTCCCACTCCTCTTTCAGCTCCGGATATTTTTCGGCATAGGCGGCAAAGAGGGCGTTCCATTCTTCCTCCGCCTTGGCATTCTGCGCGGCGATTTCGCGGAAGTGCGCATAGACATCCTCGTCCACGGTGAAGGGCTCGGCGGGCATTCCCAGCTCCTCGCAGGCGGCGGTGAGGTTGGCCTCGCCCAGCGGCTCGCCGTGCGCGCTGGCCTTGCCCGCCTTGGCGGGGCAGCCGTAGCCGATGACGGTGGGGCAGATGATGAGGGTGGGTCTGTCGGCCTTCTTCGCCTCATTCAGCGCGTCCAGCACCTGCGTCCAGTCGTTGGCGTCCTTCACGCGGATGACGTTCCAGCCGTAGGCGGCAAACCGCGCACCGACATCCTCACGGAAGGCGATATCCGTGTCGCCCTCAATGGAGATCTCATTGTCGTCATACAGCAGGGTGAGCTTATTCAGCCTGAGCGTCCCCGCCAGAGATGCGGCTTCGGAAGAGATGCCCTCCATCATGCAGCCGTCGCCGCAGATGGCGTAGGTGCGGTGGTCGACCACGGGGAAGCCTTCGCGGTTAAAATGCGCGGCCAGCATGGTTTCAGCAATGGCAAAGCCGACGGCGTTCGCCACGCCCTGACCGAGCGGGCCGGTCGTCGTTTCCACGCCGACGGTATGGCGGTATTCGGGATGACCGGGCGTTTTCGAGCCCCACTGACGGAAGCTCTTCAGGTCGTCCATCGTGAGACCGAAATTCATGAGATGCAGGAGGGAATAAAGCAATGCGCTGGCATGGCCGCTGGACAGAACAAAACGGTCGCGGTTTTTCCATTCGGGGTCTGCCGGGTTGACGCGCAGGACGTTGCCCCACAGCGCATACGCCATCGGCGCCATGCCCATCGGCGCGCCCGGATGACCGCTGTTGGCCTTCTGCACCATGTCGGCCGCCAGAATACGAATCGTGTTGATGGATTTGGTTTGTATGTCAGCCATTTTTTTGTTCCTCCGTTTTCTGAATCAGTTGTTGGAGAGAGGCGGTGTCAATATCAGGGTCGTCCTTCAGCACCTGATACAGCCCCTTGGCCATTTGAAGAAGTCCGCCCTTTACGTCGCTTTCGATATTCAGCGGCAGCACGGGGTCATGCACGGAGAGCCGCAGCAGGAACCAGCCGTTTTCCAGCCCGCCGTCCAAGTCAAAGTTGATGCGGATGCCCTCGCGGTTGTCGGGCGCAATGTGCCAGCCCTTGGCAAAGGCGGCATAGTCCATCACCTTTTCGATGGCAGCCCGCCCTGTCGCCTTAAAGTCCGCCGTCTTGATGGACAGGCGCACCTCCACGCTTTCCAGCGGCTCGCGCAGACCGTCCAGCAGCGCGCCCAGCTCCTTGCCCTCCTGCTTTAAGCGCATGGCCTCGACGATCAGCACGGTGGCAAGGTACATTCCGTCGTCCAAAAAATGGTTTTCCCGAAGCGCCGCGTGACCGCTCGTTTCGATTGCCAGCGGGCAGTCGATGCCGGCGGCGTTCAGGCGGACGGCCTCGTCAATGACGTTCTTGTAGCCGCGCTTGAAGCGGTAATGCACGCCGCCCCATTCCGCAATGAACTGCGCAAGGCCGGAGGAAGTCACGGAATCCGTGACGATGGTCGCGCCGGGGTCGTCGTTGAGGAGGATGGCGGAAATCAGCGCGATAAGGCGGTTTCTGTTGATTTCGCGCCCCGTATGATCCACAATGGCGGCGCGGTCGCAGTCGGCATCGAAAATCACGCCCAAGTCGGCTTCGGCTTTGATGACGGCAGCACTTAACGAGGCCATCGCCTCCGCGTTTTCGGGGTTGGGGATGTGATTGGGGAAGCGGCCGTCCGGCTCCAGGAACTGGCTGCCATCGACCCATGCGCCCAAGTCCTCCAGCATATCCGCATAGAAGCCGCCCGCGCCGTTTCCGGCGTCCACGACCACATGAAGGCCGAGCAGGGGCTTGGCGACATCCGTGTCCAGTCCGTCCATGACGCGCTTTTTCAGGATGTCCTGATAGGCGGGCAGATAATCGCGGCGAACATAGCTGCCGGACAGGACGGCCGGCACTTCGACGGTTTCCGCAAAGCGGATGATCTCATCCAGCTCCGCGGATTCCACGCCGCCCTTTTTCAGGATAAATTTGAGACCGTTTTTGTTTGCGGGGTGATGGCTCGCCGTCACCATGATGGAGGCGTCCGGCTGAAAGCCGTCGGTGATAAGCGCCATGAACATGGCGGGGGTCGTGCACAGACCGAAATCGATCACATGAACGCCCATTGCGCGCAGGCCGTCGGCACAGGCCGAAAGAAGCTGCTCGCCGGTCAGACGGGAATCCCGTCCCAGCGCCACGGTCCGCAGCGGCGAGCCGATTGAGTGCATATAGGCGGCAAAGCCTGCGCCGAGCGCACGGGATGCCTCCGTTGTCAAGGTACAGCCTTCGCCCATCGCCGTGCCGCGCACGTCAGTGCCGCTTTTGAGGGGTTTAAGGTTCAGCATAAAATCCTCCCTGCTTTTTTTCGGTTGAGGCGTTCAATTCCTCCAGCGCTTCCTCCGTGCAGCCGCGCAAAAGCAGGTACACGGGCGCCAAGCGCTTAAAGTCGCGGGTGACGCGGGAAACAAGGTCGGGGGAATACGCCCATTCATATTTGATATTGGTCTTTTCAAAATAAATCTCCCGCTTTTTATACAGCGGAACAAGCGCTTCGGGAATGCCGGGAGGAATCTCCAGACGTTTGAACTCAGCGCCTCCGGCGGAAAAGCCGCTTTTTTTCACCAGCTCCGTCAGCGGAAGATAATCCTGCGGCCGTGCGGCGATTTTGCGGCGCAGCGCATTCATCACCTCGCGGTTTTCGCCCCAGACGCCGACGCCCCAATTCATGCGCTCCGGCCCT
>CAVFWQ010000019.1:22969-24190 GCA_963626285.1 bacterium
GCCCTAACTCAAACCAGTAAAAGGGAAGGCCGTATTTATCCGCAGCCGCCTTCCGAAAGGCGAGCCAGAGATGGTCGCGGTAGGGGGATTTGTCGTTGGTAAAGCGCGTGTCGCGGTAAATGCGGGCAAGACACTTGCGGGGACGCACCTCCATGTCGGCGTCGATTTTCAGCATGGCGGGCGCTAATGCGTCAATAAACGCATAAAAAGGCTCCTGCACAAGTTTCACATAGTCGTCATGATGCGCGTGCATGAAGCTCTTGTCGTTATGAAAGCGGATGTCCAGAAAAAAGCGAATGGTGTCCTCATTGAAGCCGGGAAACAAACAGGCGCCTCCTTTTTGTGTTGAGGAAACGAAGAACATAGCTATTATACCCGATTTTTCTCCGCATTTCAACCGCTCACGAAAAGGAAGCGCAGAAAAAACAAAATATGAAAAATATGAATTTTCGGGAACAAAGACGGGCTCTGCTTCGTCTTATGAGCGGACAGGCAAGAAAAGGAGGATGAAGCAATGAAGACGATGACGAAATGGATGGCATTATTGGCCGCGCTGCTGCTGGCTGCTTTTCCGGCGCTTGCGCAGACGGCGGAGATTACGGTCAACCCGCCGCAGGCGGCCAGCGCCGTGTTTGCCCTCAGAGGCAATGCGACAACGGGCAATCAATGGACTGCAGTGCTGCTGACGGACGGCGTGGCGCATTTTTCCGACCCGAACGGCGTGTACACGACGGATGCGGCAGATGCGGGCATGACGGGGGTCGGCGGCACATACCGCTTTGAGCTGATTGCGGACGCCGCCGGCGAAACGGTGGTGATTTTCCGCTACGGTCGGTCTTGGGAGAGCAGCGCGGCGGAGACCCTGAGTTATTTGGTGACGGTATCGGAAGACGGCACGATGCAGGTGGGGGAGGCGGCGGTTCTGAGCGGAACGGCCACTGAAATCGACGAGGAAAATCACGCGGCGCTCATCAAAACGGACAATGAAGAGGTGCTGGCGTGGTTCCCCAATGACATGACCCTGCCCGTTCCGGATGAAGAACTGCGCATCTGGTACAACGGCATCATGACGCTGTCCCTGCCCGCGCAAATCAATGTCATCGGCTGGGAGACCATCCCGAATGAAAATGCGAAATAGCACAGGATAAAAAAAACGGCTGTGAAGAAACAAAAATGCATCTTCACAGCCCTTTGTTATTTCGTGGGCGTTGGAACTTTCGG
>CAVFWQ010000020.1:0-23812 GCA_963626285.1 bacterium
CACACTGCTCAGGCGGCGCGGTCTGTCAAGGATGCCGCAGGCACGGCGCAGCCGCATGTCCTTGACGGAGCGCGACGGCTGTGCTACCGTTCCTTTTCGACCGGCGTTTCGGCGGTGGTCTGTTTGGTGTACGCATTTTTCTCGATTTCACTCCTCAAACTTTTTTCGGTTATGCCTCATTTGGGTCTTGACTTTTTATTTGCAGGCTTTCGCTTTCGAGCGTTTCCGTCTCAAAGAGCGTTTGACTCATGGCTTCCAGATTGCCGATGACTTCACCCTTATTAGCAATCAGCTTATTGACCGCTGCAACAAACGATGATTTGATCTCGTCCTCTGTCAGATTCGGCGTTGAGCAGGTCTTGCCGTCACAGTACTTGTGATTGCATCGGTAGATGATCCTGCGGTACTTGCTGTTTGAGTGCCATACCTTGGCACCGTAGTAGGAACCGCACTCTCCACAGACGATGCGGGATGCGAATATATCCACACCACTGTAACGATTGTCACGGTTGTTTCTGCGCAGCATCTCCTGCTGCACAAGCTCGAAGGTCTCCGGTGGAATGATCGCCTCGTGGTCGCCTTCCACGTAGTACTGCGGTAGAACGCCGTTGTTGGGCACCTGCTTCTTGGTGAGAAAGTCGGCGGTATAGCACTTTTGCATCAGGGCGTCGCCTTTGTACTTTTCGTTGGTGAGTATGCTTTTGACTGTACCCTGATTCCACTTTGCTTTCCTGCGTGGTGTCAGAATGCCCATTGCCGTCAGCCGATTGGCAATCGTGTGCGGCGTCAGCCCCTGAAGAAACAAATCGTAAATCAGTCTGACCGTTTTTGCCTGTTCCTCATTGATGACCAGTTCGCCGTGCTCACCCCTGTCATAGCCAAGAAAATGGTCAAAGGGAACGGAAACCCGGCCATCCGCCATGCGCTTGCGCTGACCCCATGTGCAGTTTTCGGAAATGCTGCGGGACTCTTCCTGCGCAAGGCTGGACATGATCGTGATGAGCAGTTCGCCCTTGCCGTCGAATGTCCAGATATTTTCTTTTTCAGAAGCTCCTTATATTTTTCGCATAATGCGTTACAAAGGCTGACGGCGTCATCGAGCAGGATGTCCGTCTGCCGGCTGCCGATTTTCGTTTTCAGTTCATCCAGAACCTCAGCAAACCCGCCGAGCTTTTCATAATACCTTCGGTTGACCATTGATATCCTCACACTCGTCTTTTAACACTCGTCTTTTACAGGAAAGCCGACCCGTCACCGTTCTTGTTCGGCCTGACGAGCGCAAACAATATAACACGGAGCCGAGCTTTTCGGGAATGCAAGAATTGTCCATTTTTATGCCGTTTCGGGCGATTTCAAACGTCAAAACTCCGCAGCAAAAAAGGCGCAGTGTCCGAATCAAAATGATTCAGATTTGCGCCTTGTGATGAACAGGTTTCGGAAACGAAGCCGAAAAAACCGCATGACTTCGTTATAGAGGCTTCGCCTGTCCCTGCGGTGCTTTTATATTGCGACTTCCGGAAGCTCCCGAAATGACTTGAGGCTGTAAGTCACCTTGCCGCTTTCGGCGGCAGGACCGAGACCGGCGCTGTCAAAGCCGCCGGCAGAAGCCGCCTGAAGACCGGCCAAAGCGTCTTCGACCACGAGGCATTGGGACGGGGCTAAGTGCAGCATCTCCGCCGCCATGGTGAAGACCTGCGGGTCGGGCTTGGAGCGCCGGATATTGTTCCCGTCGGATACGGCGTCAAAAAAATCCGCAAGCCCGATCCTTTCCAAAATCAGGGGCGTGTTTTTGCTGGACGAGCCTATGGCCAGCTTCAGCCCGCGCGCCCGCAGAACGTTCAGTGTCTCCCGCACCTCAGCGGACAAATCGTTGGGGGTCATGGTCTGCAAAAGTTCGCGGTAGAGGCTGTTCTTTTTATCCGCCAGCGCCTGCTTTTCCGCATCGGAGAAAGCGGTTCCCGTACCCTCCAGAATGATGTCCAAACTCTCCATGCGGCTGACGCCCCGCAGCCTGTCGTTCTTTTTTGCATCGAAGGCGATGCCCAGCGAATCCGCCAGCGTCTTCCACGCAAGATAATGATAGCGGTCCGTAAAGCAGATAACGCCGTCCAAATCAAAAATCACGCCTTTGTATTTGCTCATAACTTTTCCATCGTTCCTTTTTCATGGGTCACGGTCACGCGGTAGGCTGTGCCGCCGACCCGGCAGATAAAACGGATACATTTCCAGTGTTTCGGCAGGCAGGGATGCAGCACGGGCTTCCCCCGTTCCGTCTCCAAGCCCGCAAAGCCCTGCGCGAAGACCTTCCACGCGCCGCCGGCGGCCGCCGGGTGTGTGCCGCCGATGTAAACAAGCCCAGCCCACTGCTTGCCGCCGCCGTCCCGATCAGTCCGTGCGGACTTGAGGAAGAAGGGCAGCGCCTCCTCCGCCCCGCCCCAGCGGCAGGCTACCAGCGCATACATGCAGGCGCTGAGGGATGAGCCATGCTCCGTGCGGGGGCAGTAGTAATCCCAGTTGGCCTTCAGGATGTTCCTGCAAAATGGTGTTCAGAGTTAAGATTAGTGATGCATAGCCCAATCATAATAGTTTTTATAATTTTCTATATCAGGGTTTCTGGTTATCCATGCTTCGATGGCATCATAGTCAAACATGGCTGTGATGCCATCCCTTATTTCAGTTCGATTAAAAGAAGAGATTGAAATACCAAAGTTACAATTTTTCAAACAGAATGAGCACTTAGCAAGGCATCCGTAATTTGGATCAATAGGATCATCAATCACAAAAAGGTAAAACGGGCAATATGGGTGGTTTTCAAGCGAAAAGAAAGCATATTCGTGGATATTCCATCCGTCTTGGCTTTTTTTGATTGTTATAGATTCGTCCCACCCGACCAAGTCTGTCGATTCATACATTACATAAATTTCGCTTTGAGGTTGCTCTTCCGATCCGTGGGGACCAATGCCGAGTTGGGGTGGGCATAACGGATCGTATTCCCGTAACATGCTGGATTTGTTGCAAACAGATACCTCCCATCCATTAGAATCTTTTTCTAAAATGAAAAACGAAAGACTGGAATCATTTGTTGACCTGATGATTGCGGAGGCAAAAGAAGAATCATCAGATAACACACATGATACCATTTCATCATTTGATTCTATCTTTAATAGTTTTTTTATACTTTCGATTTCTTTTTCATCTCTTCCTTCTGCGTAAGAGATGACACAAGTACCCCAAATGGCAAGCAATAGTGCAATCAAGACGCATCTAGTCTTAACTATATGCCTCATAGCTAATCCTCCCGATGATAAATTCAAAATCATCTTGATTACTGCTCTTGAATCAGCAAGCCACATTCTAACAAACCTAAGGCTCGTTATTCCTAGAGCTAATGCCATTATACCACTGCGGGGCAAAATCTGCCACTGTAAATCGTCCCCTTTTCAGGTAGATTTTTACACGATAATCATCAATACTGAAAACGAATAAAACATATATGAGTGCCGCCAGCCATCCAGACATAACTTCTTTTATGGAGGTAATCTACATGAGAAACCCATTCACCAGACTGTTCCGTGCACGGGACAAGCCTCAAAACGCCGTGTCCGCTTCGCCCAGCTTTTACTTTGGCATGAGCGGCTCCGGCAAGTCGGTCAGCCCTTTCATGTGTATGAATCCACAGAGGAAGGAAGTCGGCACTCCATCGAGGCGATGGCCTCGGTCTGGGTGTCCTCCGGCCAGATGCCGAGGGTGAAGGAGCCGGACTCCTCCGCGGCGGCGCCAATGCAGCCGGACATCATGCCAAGGGCTAAGACAGCGGCGAGAAGCAGAGACAGCAGATGACGGGTTTTCATTTTCTCATCCTTCCTTTTTTGAAAGTTTTACGTTAAACCTAACATACAAAACAGGTTTTCTCCCCCATTCCGTTCGCCCATTAGGTTTATCGTTCAACTTGATCATATCAGACATCCTATATTTTGTAAACGGCAAATTCTTATAAATTTTACATTTATTTTTCAGCAGAAATGCCGATTTGTAAACGGCGAATTTTCAACCGTTCTATCGATCGCGCATCAAAAGCCGCGGCAGCCCCGCGTATCCTTCTTTTCTCCAGACAGCCTCTGTTCAAGCGTGGCCGCAACGCGGCAGCGGATGCATCGCCCTTATTCGATTTCCTTCGGCGGCTCGCCTACGCTGCTGCGAATGACCAGACGCACGGGCAGCGCCCGATTTTGCAGGGAGACGGGCTTTCCCTCCAGCAGCTCGACCATGCACTCGGCGGCGATGCGTCCCTTTTCCTCGGCATCCTGATGGACGGTCGTCAGCATG
The DNA here is from genome assembly GCA_963626285.1 of bacterium. Taxonomy (GTDB): domain Bacteria; phylum Bacillota; class Clostridia; order Christensenellales; family Aristaeellaceae; genus CAVDRM01. Next base: position 4,327 of record CAVFWQ010000020.1, read on the forward strand.
GGCATGGTCATCCGCGCCCAGTTGATATCGTCAAAGCCCATCACGGAAATATCCCTCGGCACCATGCGCCCCGCCTGCTGCAATCCGGACATGATGCCGGCCGCCAGTATGTCCGCCGTGGCAAAAACGGCGGTTATATCCTTCCGCCTGGCCAATTCCCTGCCAAACACCATCATCTTGCTCGTGGAAAATTCACAGTCGAACACCAGAGACGGGTCAAACGCTATCCCGTTCTGCCTCAGTGCCTCACGATAGCCCAGAAGCCGCTGCTCCACCACGCCGCCGGGCTTCGCGGCCGCGCCCGCAAAGACGATGCGCCGATGCCCCTGTTTGGCCAGATAGTCCACCGCCAGCCGCGCCCCTTCAAAGTCCTCCAAGCCGATATTGACCATGTTCCCCAAATCGGAAATATAGCTGTCCGTCAGCACCACGGGGAGCTTCAGCCCCCGCAGGGTCTCGTAAAACGGCTCGTTTTCAAACAGCCCCGGCATGAACAGCCCTTCCACATTCCAATTGCGCAGAAAAGCCGTCAACTCCGCGGGGTCCGAAAGGGCGCGAATCATCAGAAAATATCCCCGTTCCCGCAGGGCTTTTTCCACGGCTCCCGTCAAATCCATAAAAAAGGGGTCAGACATGAACTTCTGCTGATCCCTTGATTCCAGATGGTTGATGAGGGCAACCACCTTCGAGGAGTGGGTCTTCATGGCGCGGGCGGAAAGATTCGGCACATAGCCCCGTTCCCGAATGATTCCGTTGATAAGGTCTACCGTATAGCCGGAAACCCTCTTGGTGCGGCCGTGTATCACATTGCTGACCGTGGTGGCGCTGACGCCGGCTTCCCGTGCGATATCCTCAATGGTAACCATCAGACGGCGCTCCTTTCCTTCATCTCTGAAATTCATTGTACGTTAACCCTCAGAAATTGTCAAGAAAACGCCGCATGGGATGTGTTATTTCTTCCCCTCGCCAAAATCGATCATGCCGGCGCGGGCGCTGTACACCAGCGCTTTGAACAGTGAAAAGGCGTGCTCGTCCGTGTCGCAGGTGCGCTCCGGATGCCACTGCACGCCTAAGCACAAAGCGCCTTCGGGCATTTCAAACGCCTCTGTCACGCCGTCCGGCGCAAGCGCCGCAAGCCGCGCTCCCTCCGGCAGTGTTTTGACCGCCTGATGGTGATAGGAATTGACCGGCCATTCCCCGCCGCCGGCAATCGCCTCAAGCCGCGTCCCGCGCACCACGGAAACGCTGTGCGCCTCGCGGATGCTCCAGCCCTCTTTGTCGGGATAATGGTCCGTTTCGGACGGCTTTTGTGTCGGCAAATCCTGATACAGTGTGCCGCCGAAGGCCACGGCCATTGCCTGAATGCCGCGGCAGATGCCCAAAATGGGCTTGTTCATCTCTCTGAACAGGCGAATCATGGGAAATTCGCTCATGTCGCGCTCGTGAGAAACCGAGCCGAGCTCCGGAACGGGCGCCTGCCCATAGCACGCGGGGTCGATGTCATGCCCGCCCGCCAAAAGCAGGCCGTCCATGCGGCTCAGCAGCTCCTTCATGGTCTCCTCCGGCGGGTCGATGCTCAGCAGCACGGGCATGCCGCCCGCGTCCTGCACGGCCTGCATGTACTTGCGGTATACATACTGGGTTTTCCCTTCATCGCGGACGCAGCTGATGACGCCGATAAGAGGGCGCGGCAGCGGCTTTTCCGCTTTACTGAACAAGAAATACGGCCTGTCCTTGCAGTCCTGCTCAATCACGGAAAAATCGGCATAGGCCTCGTTCCCGTCCAGACGCACCTTGCCCTTTCTGCCGGGCTTATCGTAACGCCCGCTGCCGATGCGGTACATGGGATCCCAGACCTTGACGGTGCTGCCCTCCGCCGCAGCCAGCACGATATAGTGACCGCTGTCGGAAAAAACGCCGATGTAGCCATCCTGCGGACGGTCGCCCTGCGTATTGGCGACCACCATGCCCTTCTTTTCCCGCAAAAAGCGGAGCGCCTCCTCAGGCTCCCAGGCGATTTGATAATCCAGCCCCGTATACTGGGCAAAATACGGCGCAAACACAAACAGATTTGTGCCGAAGCCCTCTCTGGCGCCGCTCGCCTTGCTTAATGCCGCGCATTCCTCCGGCGGAAGCGAAACGTCGGCCAAATTCTCCGCCACCATCGAGCAGGAGCAGACGCCGCAGCCGTTATTGGCGATATTTCCGTCGGCCGCTCCCTGCGGGGACAGATACGGCACATGCTCATAATCAAGCTGACAATAAAACGAACGCATTATTTCTTCTCCTTATCGGGGATTTTCATGCCGCTGATGCCGTCCATGTTATCCAGCACGAACTGCATAAACACCCGCGCACCCGTTTGCAGGCCGTCCTCATCGATATCCCAGTTTTTCGTATGCGCCGGATAGACGGCGTTTTTCGCCTCGTTCCGCATCCCCAACCCGAACAGCAGGCCGGGCTTTTCCTTTTCGTAATAGGCAAAGTCCTCCGCGCCGGGCGATGTGGGCAGATGGACGACCTTTTCCGTACCCACGACCTTGCGGGCGGAGCGGACAAAGGCATCGTACATCGCCGGATCATTGTGCGCGCTGGGAAGCGGATCGCCGGACCATGAAAGCTCCCATGTGACCCCCGTCTCCTCCGCTACGCAGCGAACCAGCTTTTCCAGCCGCTTTCTGGCCCAAGCCATCGTTTCGTCCTTAAAGCAGCGCAAAGAGCCCTCCATCCGGCACTTGTCGGCGTTGGAGGACACCGTATTGCCCGCCTGCATGACGGCCACGCTCATCACGCACATATCAAAGGGGTCGACCTCGCGGCTGATCAGCATCTGGATGCCGTTATAGACCTTAACGCCCGCAGCCAGCGCATCGATGCCGGCATGCGGCGTGGCCACATGCACGGCCTTGCCGCCGAGCGTGATGTAAAAGGCGACGGAGGAGCAGTTGGTGGCGGACGGATTGGAGGAGATCACATGAACATCGTCAATGCAGTTGACATGGCACATGATGATGCAGTCAATGTCCCGCATCACGCCGTTTTGACACATGACATTCGCCCCGCTGGGACGCGCCTCCTCGGAGGGCTGGAAAATAAACTTGACCCGGCAGCGGATCTGGTCGCGAATCGCCCACAGCGCCTTGCAGGTGCCCAGCAGCATCGCGGTATGCGCGTCATGGCCGCAGGCGTGCATCACGCCGGGATGACGGGAGATATAGGGCTGGCCGTGGTCGGCTTCTTCAATCGGCAGGGCGTCCATATCGGCGCGGATTCCGATGGTGAATGCGGTGATGTCCGGATTCAGCGTTGCAACGACCGTGTTGCGCCCGTATTTTCCGAATTCATAGGGTATGCCTATTGCATCCAGCTCATGGCAGACGAGTGCGGCTGTCCTGTCCAAGTCCCACCCCCGCTCCGGATACATATGCAGTTCGCGGCGGATGCGAACCATCATTTCCTGGTCGACGGGATATGTCTGTGCGTTCATTTCACGGCCTCTTTTCTGATACCGTTTTCTTCCGATTCATTGAATGTTCAGGCAAAATTTCAATGCTTCGGCCGTTCGGCGGTATGAGCATGATCAGATGGAAAAAGGGGGACCCGGCAATACCGAGTCCCCGGATCGTTTGCTGTTGAACCTGATAAAAGGTCAGATGTTACTGATTGTTGGCGAGGTACTCGTCAAGCTGGCTCTGCGCATCGTCAATAACATCCTGCAGGCCGATGGCATACATTTCTGCTGCGATTTTTGCGAAGGTCTCGTCCGGGTCGACGGTGCCGGTCACAAGCTCGTTGAAGTGGTTCTGATAGATGGCGTACAGCGCGGTGCGGACATCCTCGGTATCGGTGCCGTCATAGGAGAAGGAGCCGATGGCGCTGATGGAGGCCTTCTTATAGTTCTCATAGACCTGCGCCCACTGATCCGGCTCGCCCAGAAGGGATTCGCTGGCAGAGACGACGCTGGCGCTGACAACAGGGCCGGTGCAGTAGGTATCAAAGCTGTAGTTGCTCTTGCCCAGTTCGGTGCGCAGCACGGTGCCGTTGGACAGATAGTTGAAGTGCTCGCCCTCGATGCCGTAGGCCAGAATGTCGCGGAAGGCGGTGTCGGTGTAGAGGAGCTGGAAGTATTTGAGGGAAGCGCGGGCGTTTTCCTCAGAAGCGCCGGCGTTGATGGCGAACAGCGCGCCCTGCATGGAAGCACGGCTCATGTACGGTCCGATGTACTGCACGAGCTTGACGTTGAAGCCGTAGGTCTCCGGATTGCTCCAGCCCTTGTAGCCGGTCCAGGCAGTGCCGGAGCGGACGGGCGTGCCGAGCTCCATCGGCAGGGATTCGTTCGTGGCGGCATCGGGATTGATGTAGCCCAGCTCATACCACTTGTGCAGGCAGCGGAGCATGTTCATGTAAGTCTCATCTTCCCAAATCGGGATGATGGTGGTGGCGGCGTCGCCGGTCGCCTCATAGGGAATGACCAGATAGCTGCTGACCACGCGCTGATGCACCTGCCAGAAGCCGGTCAGACCGCTCTTGGTCATATGCAGCGGATATTCATTCGGATGATCCGCTTTCCATGCGGCCAGATAGGGCTCCAGCTCTTCGAACTTCATTTCATCGGGAAGCGTCATGCCCTTTTCGTTTTCAAAGTAATCGCTGTTCATGCGGAAGAACACCTGGATGCCGATGTCCTTCAGCGCGGGGATGCCGTAGATGCGGTCATTCACGACGGCGCCCTGCCACCACGGGTCGATGGCATTGTACAAATCCGGATAATCAGCCAGCAAATCGGTAATATCATAGTAATACTCGTTGCGGGCATTCTCATCGTAGTTGTTGAACCAGTTGCAGGTGAAAATCAGGTCATAGTATTCACCGGCATTCAGGCTCATGGTGAGCTGGTCGGAGGTCATGAACTGGAGATCGACCTTCACGCCGATTTTCTCCTCGGAGATTTTGTTGGCGGCCTCGATGACCTTCTGGGCATCGATGGGGGCGTCGCCGCCGGTAATCGTCCACCAGACCAGCGTCTTGGTTTCTTCCGCGCCGGCGGATACTGCGCACAGGCTCAGCATCATTGCCAGCACCAGGATGAGGGATACGAGTTTCTTCATACGGGTTTCCTCCTTTTGTATATTTCACGCGGCATCAGTCGCATGAGAAGCAGATGTCAGCCCTTGACGGCGCCGATGGTCAGGCCGCCGACAAAGAAGCGCTGGAAGAAGGGATAGGAGCAGGCAATGGGCAGCACGACGATGGTGACCACGGCCATGCGGAAGGTCTCGGTCGGGAGGGAAAGGTCAACGGTAGAAACGCCGTTTGCCTCCATGACCTGCATGAACTCGATGTTTTTCTGGATGCTTATCAGCACATACTGCAAGGGATAAAGCTCGCGGTGCGCGCTGTCAAGGTACAGCATCGCGCCGTACCATGCGTTCCAGTAGCTGAAGGTCATGAACAGGCCGATGGTCGCAATGACCGGCAGGGAAATCGGCAGCACCAGCTGAAGGAAGATGCGAATCTGCCTTGCGCCGTCTATCTTGCCCGATTCGATGATGGAATCCGGCACCGTGCTGGTAAAGAAGGTGCGCATGATGATGATGTACCAGCCGGAGCAGGCGCCCGGCAGGATGAGAGCCGTGTAGGTGTTCTTGAGGTGGTATATCTGCGTGTTGACCATGTAGGAGGCGACCAGACCGCCGCCGAAGAACATGGGCAGGAAAATCAGCCATGTAAACTGCTTCTTCAGGCGGAAATTGGGTCGGCTGAGCGCATAGCCCATCGTTGCGATGAGGACAAGCGCCAGCACCGTGCCGACCACGGTAATGCCGACGGAATTCAGGAAGGAGCGGCCGATGTAGTCAATGCTCTGCCACATATAGCGGTAGGCGTTCAAAGACCATTCCGACGGGAAGAAGCTGTAGCCGTTGACGGACACGGAAGCATCCGAGGAAAACGAAATGATGATAACGAAGATAAGCGGCAGGAGCGTGGACAGCGCCAGCAGGACGAAAATCAGACTGATGATGACATTCGTCAGCGGCTTGACCCTGTTCCAGCGCGGCTGTCCCTCATCGGCATGCGTTTTTTTTCTGCTCATAATTATCCCTCCTCAGAACAGGCCGCTCTCAGGGTCGATCCGCTTGACCACCAGATTGGTGATGATGATCAGAATGCAGCCGATGGTGTTTTGCAGCAGGCTGGTCGCCGCGCTGTAACCGTAGTTGTTGTTCTCCATCAGCGCCTTGTAGACGTACACATCAATCGTCTGCGTGACGGAAAGCAGAGAGCCGGAGTCTCTTGTGACATGATAGAACAGGCCGAACTCGGAGGTGAAGATATGACCCACGTTGAGGATGAACATGATGGACAAGATCGGCCGCAGCAGCGGCAGGGTGATCCCTTTTATCTGCTGCCATATGGTCGCCCCGTCTATCACGGCGCTTTCATACAGTCCCTTGTCAATGCCCGTCAGGGAAGCCAGATAAACGACCATGGAATAGCCGAAGGTCTTCCATGTGTTCATGAAAATCAGGATGCCCGGCCAGTATTCGGGGGACTGATACCAGCGGATGGCCTGACCGCCGTTGCCGGTCAGGATGGAATTGATGAGGCCGCGGTCCGTGGACAGGAAGGCATACACAAAATAGCTCACGATGACCCAGCTCAAAAAATGGGGAAGGAAGGTGGCTGTCTGGCATACCTTGCGCAGCTTGTTGGAATACATATAGGAAATCATGATGGCCAGAATGACCGGAAGCGTCACGCCGATGATGAGGAAGATGATATTGTATACCAGCGTGTTGCGGATGATATTGCCCATTTGGGGGTTCAGAAACAGAAACTTGAAATTGTCGAGCCCCACCCATTTGCTGTTGACAAACAGGCTGTACAGAAAGCTCTTTCCGGGCTTCATCTTCCATTTCTTGAAGGCGAAAACGATGCCGAACAGCGGGACATAGCAGAAGGCGATGTACCACGCCACCGTCGGAAGAGACAAAATGGTCAGTTCCAAGTCGTCGAAGGTGAAGCGCTTCTTTTTAGGCTTCGGTAATGCCGCGCAGTCGCTGTCTGCCGGTATCTTCGTTTTCTTTAACAGTGCCATGAGTCATTGGTACTCCTTCCATAAGGATAAGCTTGGGCTTCGGACATACGGGACTGTTTATGTTGCCAATCGTATTTTACCATATATTTCAAATAAACACAAGCCTTTTATCAATATCCCTTAAAAATATTTTTCCTATATTCAGAAGGAATTTTCCTTACGGAACAGAATATAAAAAATGACCGGACAATCTTCTTCAAGGAGGAGCAATTTCATGGCAGCATTTACCTTGGCACAGCTCTCTGCCGCGCAGAATGCCGTGCAGCATGTGCTTCACCGCCCCCTGCCCTGCGGCATCAGGGCATCGCAGGCCGATGCGCTCTCCGTTTCATGGGACGGCGGGGAGGCGGTCGTGACCGCGCCCGATACGGCGGCGCTCGCCCGTGCCTGCTTCCTGCTGACGCAGGCGGACATGGAGGGCAAACAAACGCTCCTTATCCGCCAGGAGCGGCACATCGACTCCTGCGGCGCGTTCATCGACTGCTCACGGGGCGCCGTGATGACGGTCGAGGCCTGCAAGCGGTACTTGGACCATTTGGCGGCGCTGGGGCTGAACCTGTTCGTCATGTATATGGAAGATACCTACACCGTGCCCGAATATCCGTATTTCGGCCATCTGCGCGGGCGCTACACGCCGCAGGAGCTGAAGGAAATCGACGATTACGCGGCCTCTCTGGACATTGAGCTGCTGCCGCAGATTCAGACGCTGGCGCATCTGGGGCAGTTTTTGCAGTGGCGCGACGATGAGCATCTGAAGGACACCCCGTACTGCCTGCTGGCAGACGAGGAGGAGACCTACGCCTTTATCGAGGATGAGATCCGCTCCATCCGCAGCTGTGTCAGAACGAACCGCCTTCATATCGGCATGGACGAGGCGCACAACATGGGGCTGATGCGCTACTACGCCAAGCACGGTCCCGTGGACCGCTTTGAGCTGCTGAAGCGGCACCTGAAAAGGGTGACGGACATCTGCGAAAAATACCATTTCCATCCCATGATGTGGAGCGATATGTTCTTCCGCCTCGGCTCCAGGGACAATGAATACTATGATATGACTTCCCGCATCCCACAGAGCGTGATAGACGGGCTGCCCGATGTGGACATGGTGTACTGGGACTATTACCACATGGAGCCGGAATGGTACGAGCATATGCTCTGCGAGCATGAGCGCATGGGCGCCAATACCGTTTTTGCCGGCGGCATATGGACGTGGAGCGGCTTTTTGCCGCAGGTGGAGCGCAATGACGCGACCATGTATCCCGCCCTTCGCGCCTGCGCAGCGCATCATATCAAAACCGTGATGGCGACCATGTGGGGCGATGACGGCAATGAAACGGACTTCTTCCTTGCCCTGAGCCAGCTCCCGATTTTTTCCGAATTCTGCTGGCGCGGTCCTGAATGCAAGCGGGCTGATGTGACATCCATGGCGGAGACGCTGACGGGGCTGAAGGCGGAGACCTACGCGGGCTTCGGGCATTTCTATCGGGATGCCTCCGACGACCGCACGGGAAAGGGTCTGGTCTATTGCGACCTGCTGTATCACCTGCTGCCCGGAAATCCTGACCTTGAGGCCGCCGTCAAGCGGTATCGGGAGGGGCGCGAAATGCTGTCCGCCGATGCCGGGCATCCGCAATGCGTCTATGCCCGCGCCCTGTTCGACGTGGTCATCCTGAAGGCGCAGACGATTTTGAAGATTCGCAGCGCCTACGCGCAGAAAAATCGTTCCGCGCTCCGCGAGGTCGCCCAAAAGGATATTCCGGATCTTATCGGCCTGTACGAAAAGCTGCAGGCGATTCATCGCAGGCAGTGGCTGGCCTCCTATAAACGCAACGGCTGGGAGCTGTTTCCCCTGCGCTACGGCTCGGTCATCGGCCGCGCAAAGGACGCTGCACTGGCACTTCTGGAATACGCAGACGGAAAGACGGATAAGATAGACGAGCTGGACGCGCCGATGCTGGACCCCACGCGCAAGGGCGGGATGCAGTATTACGAGGTATATGTTTCGCCGAAGCTGTAAGGCGGCAGAAAATATGACGGAGGAAAGACCATGCGTGTTTTCGGTGTCTGGATGTGGCCGGATTCCCTGCTTGAAAACGGCGTTGACAAAACTTTCGATATGTGCGCCCGCGCAGGCGTTACGGATGTATACCTGCTGACAAAGGGGCTGAACGGCAGCACGATTTTTCCTTATGCGGAAGCAAAGCAGACCGTGCCCGGCCGCGACCTGCTTCGGGAAGCCTTGGACGCTGCCCACGGGCGCGGTCAGCGCCTGCATGCATGGTTCACCTCCGCCGGCGATGCGGCCTATGCCGCGGCTTATCCGGAGCGCGCCCTGTATCACTACCTGTCCGGCCCGCATGCGCGAATCGTCAGCATCACGGACTGTGAATATCAGCGGTATATGGGCAGAATCATCCGCCATATGGTGAGCCATTACGCATTGGACGGGCTGCATCTTGACTATATCCGGTATAACAGCGTCATCTGCGGGTGGTCGAAGGAGGATATGGCGCGGTACGCCGCCTTCGGCGTTGATATCGGCCGCATCCGCCGCATCATGGACAAGTCCTTTGTCGGAGATAACAAGGATGAGGAATATATCTTCAACCGCTACCGCTGCGGGGACAGGGATGTACGCCTGCTGGCGGAGGCGCGGCGGCTGAATGTGCGCGTCTTTGCCCGTCTCCTGTCCGATGCGGCAAGGGAGGAAAAGCCGGACATCAAAATCAGCGCCGCCCTGATGCCGGAGGGCGCCTATGAGGACCTTGCCTTTTCCGACCTGCACTACGGGCAGCATTACACGGACATGGCCGACATCGTGGGCACCGCCCTGCCGATGGCTTACAGCCGCTCCTACAATGAGGACGAGCAGTGGGTGGCGATGGTGACCCGCGGCACCATGCGGCGGGGTCTGCATACCGTGACCGGCATTCACGCCTTTGAGGGCGGAAACGGCCTCAGCGTGCAAAAGGATGTGGCAGCCGTCGAAAATATCAAGGGCGCGGACGGCGTCTGTCTTTTCCGCGAAGGAGCGGTCTGTCTGGCTTGGCAGGAGGCGGGTGATATCGCCCTGTATAATCCGACCGGGCAGCCGGTCACCTCTCTCCTTCTGCACGGAAAGGGCGAGACGCGCTCCGTTCAGGCTTCCATCCGGGCGGGGCAAAAAACTATCCTGCCCGCCGCCTTTGAGCCTTCGTGCATTCAGGCGTTTGCGGACGGAAAGGAGTTGCCTGTTTACCTGAGAACGAGCACAGAGGCATAAAAAGCACAGAACGCAAAACGCATGGGCAAAGCATTTCCAATCGTTCGGAGATGCTCCGCCCATGCGTTTTTTAGGGCAGCACCGTACAAATGAGGCGGCGCGATAAATCGTGAATTTTGTGTCAGATACAATTGCAAAAATCTAAGGTTTACCGAATGTAAATCAAGATTTTTGCAGGAAGCAGATGGCGCAAAAGGCACATTTTTGCGAGTCGCCGAATTGTGCGGTGATGCCTCAGCTCGATTCGCCCGATGATTTTTCAAATGACCCTGTCAATCCATTTTCTGCTGAGAAGCCGAGAGGCACCCAGCAGCACGCTGCGCATTTCATACGGCGAAATGAGTATCTCCGCCGCCTCCAAATCGCTGCCCAGCAGCGCGGAGAGCCGCGTCCGCACCTGCCTGACAAACTGCTCCTGGTACAGGTGAATAAAGGGACAGTCCAGAATGATCCGCGTGGGATCCAGCAGCCAGACGACATTATGCAGCATTTGGCTCGTCGTCTCGGCGGCGCGGAAAAGCGCTTCCTGATAGACCGGAAGGTTCTCCAGCGCGCAGCGGTTGATGGCCGCCTGAAGCTGGTCGCTGTTCATATCGGGGTCGTCCGCAATGCCGCACGCGCCGGCAAAGGCTCTGATAGACAGGCTGGATTCATAGCTTTTTCCGCCGGGCATCAGCAGCTGCGCCGCATCGCCGGCCACGGCATTCCGCCCGCGCAGCACCGTTCCGTTATACAGCGCGGCGCCGCCCACGCCCTCGCCCATGTACAGATAATACAGCATATCGTTGTCGTTTCCCGTTGTCATCGTGCTGAAGGCGCGGACGGAGAATTTCACATCCTCGTCCACAAAATAATCAAAGAGGCCGACCTCCCTGCGCAGCAGCTCCCGAATGCTGATTCTGTTCAGCTCCGGGACGCGCTTGTTGCGGATGCAGTCCCTGCTCACGTCATACGGGCCGGGCGTGACCACCGCAACGCCCAGAATTTCCCGATGCTTCTGCTCTTGGCCGATGACCGTGCGCACCTGGCGCAGGAAATCCGTCAGGTTGATGCCGTAATCCAGCTGCTGGTCGTAGCCGTAAACAAAGGACGACGGCAGCGGATGCGCGTTCAGCGTCAGAGCATCATAACGGAAATGGCTGTCAGTCAAATCCAAGACCACCCACGCATGACGGGTATCGCAAAGACTGATAAGCTCCGAGCGACGTCCGGCAGAGCGTCTGCCCGGTATATCCGCCTGCTTTTCCCATTCAAAGTCCAATACATGCTGCCTGTCCAGACAATCGATCAGGTTTGTCACCGTCATCAGGCTCAGCTTCGTGCCTTCAGCCAGCTTTTTTCTCGTCAGGTGCGGCTGAAGGCTGAGCATTTCCCAAATACAGGCAACATTCTGCTGACGGATGCTGACCTGGTCTATCGGTTTCATAAAGCATCTCCTTTTCAAGGGCGTGTAGGGGGATAAACGGGAAAGGCGTCCGAATGCATGTCAAGCAGGCAGGGAAAGACCTCACCGCAGCGCTGTCCCTATCTCCGTGCCGAGCCGCTCCGCTTCGCCGGGGGCAATGGGCAGGCGCTTGTACAGAAATACCGATTCCCATGCGGCATATGCGCCCCGCTCGATATCATCCTTCGTGGGCAGATAGCCCAGCAGCTGGTCAGCGCAGCCCAGCGTGACAGCCCGTTCGTCCCCGACCTGTGCGCGGATGAGATTGCCCGTGGCCGTAAAGCCCTCAAAGGGCAGGGCGACAATCGGCACGCCGCCGACTTTCAGATAATGCACCTGAATCGGCTCCCTGTCGGACAGGGTATCAAAGCGCTCCGTCATTTCCTTTTCCCAGATGCGCGCCACGATTTCTCCGCCGGGGATGCTCTGGTTTCGGTTGGCCTGCGCATCGGCGATTTGATGAATGGAGTCCAAGGTCACAGGGGTCAGCTTCAGCACCTCATGCAGGCAGCCGCCGCTCACGGTCAGCGGAAGCGGCTGCTTTTCTGCGCGGGCGGCGCGGACGATAGCCTCCGCGAAGCGTTGGCGGTTCTGCAGCCGTTCCGCGTCCGGAACACGGACAGGATCTATGTCGCCGCACAGCCCGTTGACAAACATGGGGATCGTGTCCGTCTGCTCCGCCATCACGCGGCAGGCGTTGCCGGCAAAATCCGCCGAAATGCCCGTGGTCTTTCCGTTGCATACGCCGTGGCAGGCGCAGGAAAACAGTGTGATGCTTTTTCCGTTTTCACGCTCCATATCAAAGCATCGTACGTTGCGGTCCACAGGCCCCGCATCGCAGGCGCGGTTAAAAACGAAGTTTCCCTCCAGCTCCCGCATGGAATAGCGCAGGGCGGAAACAGGCTTTGCGTCCGCCACGGCCGCATCACAGGCGCGGATGATGGCGGGGGCGATCGTCTTGACGTATTCAGGTTCGACCGCGCCGCAGCCCTCATGATAAACGGCGGGGGCTGCCGAATGGGTGTGGATGCTGACCAGCGTCACGTTTCCCGGCGGAATATCATGCTTTTCTTGCATGCCTGCGCGCACATCCTCCGCAATGCGGGCGTTCAGCCCCAGGATGTCGCAGCAAATCAGCAGATAGCCCTGACCCTCCTGCCGAAAAAAGAGCGCGCGGGCAAATGTCGGGTCGTCCACCTGTCGGGCGCGGCGCTTCAGATAATAGCCGTATCCCGCCAGCTCCGCGCCCAGCGGCGGCGTCATTTCGGCGATACCGAATCCTGCTAACATATTAAGAAGCCTCCCCAAACGAAACGAAAGCCCTGTTACAGGCTCTGAATTTTTCCGCGGTATTTTTCAAGGAAGCGCGCATTGATCTCGTCTCCGCCGTCAATATTGCTGGACGCGAAAAATTCGATGTCCTGCCCACGCTCGCCGGCTATCTCCTCCACGCGGGAAACGATGGCCTGCAGCATGGCCGCGCCCACGGCGGTGGACGTCGGACCCACCATCCGTCCGCCGCTGCCCTGAATGGCCGCATCGCCCAGCACGCCGCCATTATCCAGCACCAAGTCCGCTTCCTCAAACAGCCGCTTGCCCAGCTTGTTTCTGGGCGTCACCTGACCGGAGTGGTTCATATTGGTCAGCGCGATCACATAGCCGCCCTTTTCGCGGAACAGCCTCGCCATCTCCACCGGCACGGCGTTTCGGCCGGAATTGGAGAAGGCCAGCAGCACATCGCCCGCCTTGACCGGATAACGCGCCAGCAATTCCGCCGCCAGGCCGTCCTTCCGCTCCCACACGGAGCTTTCGCTGGCGGAAAGATGCAGCATAAGCTTTTCATCCAAAATGGGGCATACGCGCACCATGCCGCCTGCTCTGTAAAAAATTTCCAGAGCGAGCAGATGCCCGTGACCCGTGCCGAAGGTGTAGACCATGCCGCCATGCAGAACGCAGTCGGCGATTTTCTGCGCCGCCTCCTCCATTTTGCCGCCTTCGGTCGTCTGCACTTTGTGAAGTAGTTCGTTTAAATTGGAAAAATATTTGTCAATGGCGCTCATTGTGTTGTCCTCCTCCGTTTTGCAGCGGTTGTTTATGCTTTCCGCTCGGCATAGCTTTTCTTGAGATTTTGCAGCGCTTCGTCCCTGAGCACGCCTTTCTTGCTCATGGAATGAATGACCGCGCCCAGCTCCGGCGGAAATTCTGGGCGAATGATAACGGCCTGCGGGCAGCGGCTGAGCAGCTCCTGTGAAAAAATCTCTCTGGCGCAGGCGTTATGGGTCAAAATGCTGCCCCAGATGCCCACCCGGTTGGCTGCGGGAGTGCGGGCTATCATCTCCGCGGCGTTGGCGGCAATGGCGGCCATGCTGCTCCTTGTCACGCGGACGGCCTCTTCGTCGCCGTTTTCACAGCATTGGAGCACGATGCGTCCGAATTGGGCGATATCGGCCTGCGTACACTTGGGCGAATACACGACGTTGATGAGGTCGCGGGGACGGCGCAGATGAAAGTAGGTCATGGCCGCCTCGGACAGCGCCGTTTTGCTGCCGACATTTTCCCATTCCCTGATGGCTGCCTGAAGCCCGCCGATGGCCAAGGCGTAGCCCGACCCAGCGTCGCCCAGCAGATACCCCCAGCCGCCCCGGACATGCTGGCGCTTCTGCTCGTCCACCATCAGCAGGATAGAGCCCGTGCCGCAGATGACGATCATGCCCGGCTGCCCCAGCGTGAAGCCCATGAGCGTGATGTAGGCATCGGATTGCAGGTCCAGCAGGTTCGCGTCAAAGCTGACGCCTGCAAAGGCTTCCGTCAGCTCCCTGTCGGCGGGCATATCCAGCGCGGGCATGCCGACCGTGACCTCCGCGCATTCGCCGTCCGTGTGCGCCCGCAAGCGCTCCAGAATCTCCTTCAGATTGCTTCTGGCCCGCTCCATGCCGATGGTATGATAGTTGATTCCATCGCCCCGCTCCACAGCCAGCACCGTACCGTCTTCATTCGCGGCAACGGCGATGGTTTTCGTCCCGCCGCCGTCCACACCGACAAGATACCTACTCCGCATCAAGCTGCATTCCTTCCGCATCCTTCATGTACTCGGATAAATAAACCAAGAGGATTTATATACTCCTTTTATATTATAAGAAAATCGGTATTTCTTGTCAAGCGAAAAACACGAGGTCGGACGGCAAAACCTTTTTTCGGGGGCGATTTTAATATTTATCCGATGCGCTGCTGCCTTCATGCTGCGGTTTTTCGCTTCCCGATTTAAAAATACGGCTGTTGACTGAATGAAAAGAACTATGTATAATAGCGCAAGCGTCAACTAAAGCCCGCCGACAAACCGCTCTGCGGTGCGGAGGCGGGCTTAGGCGTACAGGGCAATTTGAAGGAGGAATGTCTCTTGGCCGCTGCGGAAGTATTGGAAATTCTGATGATTGTTTTCTTCGGATGCTCATGGCCGGCGAATGTGCTCAAATCCTACAAAAGCCGCACCGCCAAAGGGAAAAGCCTGCTGTTTATCGTGCTGATTTTAACGGGCTATCTGTGCGGCATTGCGGGAAAAATCATTTCCGGCAGTTTCAAATGGTATGTGCTGTTTTTTTACATCCTCAATACGGTCATGGTTTTTATTGACCTGCTTTTATACTTCAGAAATAAAAAGCTGGATAAGGCGGCCGCCCGATGAAAGCGCCGTTTCAAAAAAACGCCCTTTCCGAATGTTTTCCCCGCGCATCAGGCGGCTTTGCCTTTGTTCATCAAAAGTTCACGGCTCATTCATCCTGTTTTCAGAAAAAGCGGCTATCATAAATTTCGTAGACAAGCCTCGATGCTTCTACCAACCTTCCGAACGTAAAGGAGAAATGACAGATGAAACGCATTGCCGCCATCCTGATATTTTGTATACTTTTGATGGGAAGCTGCTTCGGCGCTTTTGCCGAGGGCACGGCCGATAAATCGGCTACTTCCGTTGCGGACAATCTCCAAATCCTCGTTGAAAACGGTATCGTCAGTCAGGAGACCTTGGAAAACATCATTGCCTTCCTGGAGGCCAATCCGAGCGAAGCCGCGCAGCCGTCCGATGGCAGCGTGCCCGAAAAGCCGGACGGGCAATTCTCCGGCAGCGCACCCGACATGCCCGGCGGAAACGGCTCTCAGCCGCCCGAAAAGCCGGACGGTCAGGCGGGCGGCGAACCGCCCGAAAAGCCCGACGGTCAGCCCTCTGGCAGTGCGCCGGAAAAGTCCGACGGACAGCAGATGATGCTCATGCTCAGCGAAAATCAGGCTGAGCAGCTTCTCCAAAACGGCATCATCACCGAAAGCGAATACACCGCCATCCTCGCCCTGATGAGCTCGATGCAGCCCGCCGGAAAACCGAACGGCAATCCCCCCGGCGGCGCCTCCTCGCAGAGCGTCAGCTACACGGCCGTCAAAGAAATCACCGATGCGGAAGAACTGAGCGGTGGCGAATATGCCTCCGAAACCGCCGATGAAAGCGTTATCCTCATCCGTACCGATGCGGACGTTTCCCTGAGCGGGCTCACCGTTTCCAAAACCGGCGATTCCGACGGCGGCGATACCTGCAGCTTCTACGGTCTGAATGCCGCCGTCCTCGCCATGGGCGGCGCGAATGTCACCATCACGGGCGGCACGGTGACCACGGACGCTAAAGGCGCCAACGGCGTGTTCTCCTACGGCGGCAACGGCGCGCAGAACGGCGCGGGCGGCGACGGGACGACCGTGAATATTTCGGACACCGTCATCACCACCACCGGCGACAATGCCGGCGGCCTCATGACCACCGGCGGCGGCGTCACCAATGCCGACAATCTGACCATCGAGACCTCCGGCCGCTCCTCTGCGGCCATCCGCACCGACCGCGGCGGCGGCACGGTGACGGTGAGCGGCGGCAGCTACACGACCAACGGCCTCGGCTCTCCTGCCATTTACTGCACGGCAGACATCGCCGTTTCGGATGCCGCGCTCGTCTCCAATCAGTCCGAGGGCGTATGCATCGAGGGCAAAAACAACGTCACACTCACAAATTGCGACCTGACGGTCAGCAACACCCGCTGCAACGGAAACGCCACATTCTTAGATTCCGTGATGATTTATCAGTCCATGTCCGGCGATGCGGATTCCGGCGTTTCCACCTTCACCATGTCCGGCGGCAGCCTGACCAGCCGGAGCGGTCACGTCTTCCATGTCACCAACACGCACGCCGTCATTTCGCTGAATCATGTGCGCATCACCAATGAGGATGCGGACAATGTCCTGCTTTCCGTCTGCGACGACGGCTGGAGCGGCGCTTCGAACACTGCGGAGCTCAATGCCGTCTCGCAGGAACTGAGCGGCAAAATTCTGGTCGGCAGCAATTCTTCCCTGAGTCTGACCCTTTCGGGCTCCTCCTTCACGGGGAGCATCTCCGGCGACATCACCAACAGTCAGGGCACCGTGGTTTCCGCGGAGACCGGAACGGTTTCCGTCTCGCTGGACGCCTCCAGCACATGGACGCTGACGGCGGACAGCTTTATCACCGGCTTTGAGGGCGATGCATCGCAAATCATTCTGAACGGGTACACGCTTTACGTAAATGGCACGGCGCTGGAGGGAGCCGCCGAATAACAGACCGTTTTCAGCTTTCAGATAGCAGAGCATCAGAAAGCGGCTTACACCGAGAGGGCGCAAGCCGCTTTTATGATGTTTAACTTTCTTTCGGGTCTGCCGATGTCACACCCGATAAAATCCGACGCTTTGCGCGGGAACGATAACTTCGTGCTCGGCAAATGCAGCTTCCCGACCAAAGGTATAAATGGTTTCCTTCTTTGCATAATCGCAGGCAAAGCGCGTTTCGCGGTTGGCGGGGTTGACGATGACGAGTATCTTTTCCGTATCGTCGCTTCGCACATAAGCGAGGGGATATTCGTTTTCCTCGGCATAGACAAATTCGATTTCGCCGCAGCTTTGCAGGGCGCTGTGGGCTTGGCGGATGCGGTTCAGCTTTTGAATCTCATGACAGAGGGAGGCGGGGTCTGCCAGCTGGCTTTCCACCGTGGGACGGTCGGGCTGCGGGTCAAGCGGAATGTACAATTCGCTCTCGGCCGCCGCACTGAAGCCCGCGTTCGTCGTATGATCCCACTGCATGGGCGAGCGGGCGCCCGTGCGGTAATAGCCGCCTTCCACGGAGGGAAGGTTTTCGACATACCGCATACCGATTTCATCGCCGTAATAGATAAACGGTGCGCCCGGCATGGACAGCAGGAAGGCAAACGCGATTTTCAGCTCATCGCCTTGGAGCCATCGGGCGAGTCTTTCCATATCATGGTTGCCGGAGGGGATGCACATCAAGCCCTTGCGCTCGGACTTTTCGCGGCTTTCCAGATATTTTTTCGCAAAGGCGGCAGCATCTCCCCTGCCGCGCCCGGAGAAAAATGGCTCTTCGCAGCGGAACAAATCCGTATAATGCGATGTGCCGAAATGCAGCAGGAAGTCCATATGGAAGCCGCCCTGCAGGGACTTATCCGGCTCTCCCCATTCGGAAACCAGCACGGCCTGCGGAAATTCTTTGTCGAGGAAGGCGCGCACCTTTTGCCAAAGCGCTATCGTGCCCAGATTGTCGGGGTCGTTTTTGACAAGCCCCCCTGCCATATCCACGCGGAAGCCGTCGCAGCCCATGCCCAGCCAGAAGCGCATGACGTTTTCCATCTCGGCGAGGGTCGCGGAAGGTCCTTCATCCTCAGGGCTTTGCTGCCAGCTCTCCTCCTGATGATAGAAGCCGTAATTGAGCGCCGGCTGATGCGCAAAGTGATTGATGACAGCGCCGCCTTCCCGCTCCGAAATGCCGCGCAGGGTTTCAAACTTCTCCACTTTGTCCCAGGAGCTGTCCGACCAGATATAACGGTCGGTGAATTCATTGCGCTCGGCCTTGCAGGACGCCTTGAACCACGGATGCGTGATAGCGGTGTGACCAGGCACCAGATCCAGCAGGATGTGCATATTGCGGGCGTGCACCGCTTCAAACAGGCGCTTCAGGTCGGCATTCGTGCCGTATCGCGGGGCGACGCGATAGTAGTCCTCCACGTCATATCCGGCGTCGCCGAAGGGCGAGGCAAAGCAGGGATTGAGCCACAGGGCGTTGCAGCCCAGTTCCCGAATGTAATCGAGCTTTTCGATGATGCCGGGAATGTCGCCGATGCCGTCCGCATTCGTGTCCATGAAGGACTGCGGATAAATTTCGTAAAAGACCGCGTTTTTTAACCAGTTAATCATGATGAACATCCTTTCCTGATGGTTGAAGACAGCCCCGCCCAAAGGAGGTGGCGCGATATTCAGTGTATCACGGAAGGTTGTTAATGACAATACCGAGAACAGCCAAAATTATACCGATTATCTGCATTTTGTCGGGCTTTCCTTCCATGGAGCTCAGGGCATGGAGAAGCGGCAGCACCTTACGGACGATTGCCATGACGCGGAGTGTGCCGAGCAGCTTTTTTCCCCCCAAACGCCGGCAAACAGAGGGAGCAAGATGCAGCCGCAGCCTGTCGGAAGACAAAATTCGGTATTTCCGCGCTGTTCATGCCATTTCCGCGCCGTTACGCACGGATCTTTGGATTGCCATGTTTTCCCATTTTCCTTGCAATTCGCGGAAAATCCGCCGGTTTTGCACGGGGGATATATGGTACGATGA
>CAVFWQ010000021.1:0-23162 GCA_963626285.1 bacterium
CTCTGTGATGGCTGGTTTGTTGCTACTTGCTATTCTACCACATGAGTTCTCTTTTGATTTGCTTTCGTGTTACCTATGTATTATAGCTCAACACTGGGGCAAATTCGTCCCGATAAAATGGATAAAACGGACGGCGGCGGTGCGGCGGGAGCGCCTTTGTTTGGGTCAAGGGCAGGCCGTCCCGCCCCCCCCGAAGGAAAAATAAAGGCCGGTGCCCGGTCAGAAACCGAAGCATCGGCATTTTGCGCTTTGTCAGGGGAAGGCGGCGCGCGGCGCTTACGCCTTTGCACTCAGGTTTTCGGCGGCGAACAGGTCAACGGCGGAGGTGATTGCCTCCGCCGTGTCATGTTCGGCGATGGCCGCATTCGTGATGACGAGCCGCCGCCATCGTACCGGGCGCAGAAATCAGCCGAAGGAATCAGATGACGTCAAACGCATACATGGTCACGCTCTGAAATACCTCGCCGGGATGCAGGACGGTGGAGGGAAAATTCTCGTGGTTGGGGCTGTCGGCGTAGTGCTGGGTCTCCAGCGCAAGGCCGGCGAAGGGACCGTAATGCGCGCCGCCGTGTCCGGTGATGTTCAAGCCCTGTCCGGTGTAGAGCTGGATGCCGGGCTGGTCGGACATTACGCGCATCCGCCGTCCGGAGTCCTCGTCATACAGCACGGCCATTTCGCGCACGCCCTCGCCGGGGACGCAGTAGTTGAAGTCATAGCCGTTCACATTGTCGATTTCGTGGCAGTCTGCGCGGCGCGCAAGCCCCGCCGCCACGGTGGTGTCCTTCCGCAGGTCAAGCGGCGTGCCCTCGACCTTCTGGAAGCGTCCGGTCGGAATCAGCAGATCGTCCGTCTCGGTGATTTCCGGCGCGTTGATGCGGATCTTCTGATGCAGGATGTCGCCCCTGCCCGCCAGATTGAAGTAGGAATGGTTGGTGAAATTGACGACCGTGTCCTTGTCGGTCTCGGCGAGGTAGCGGATGGTCAGGGTGTTGCGGCTGTCCAAAGCAAAGGTCACCTGCAGGCGCAGCCTGCCCGGATAGCCCTCCTCGCCGTCGTGGGCGACATAGGTCATCAGCACGGCGTCCTCATCTTCGGTTTCCAGGGTCTCGGCCTTAAACCACTTAAACTGAAAGTTTTCGCGCCCGCCGTGCAGACTGTTTCCGTGGTCGTTGGGAAACAGCGTGTATTCCTGCCCGTTCAGCGTGAAGCGGGACTTGCCGATGCGGTTGGCATAGCGGCCGATGGTCGCGCCGATGCTGGCATGATTGCCCTCGTAAACGGACAGCTCGTCAAAGCCCAGCACGACATCGGCTGTTTCGCCCCTTCTGTCGGGCATTTTTACGCTGACAATGTGTCCGCCGTAGTCCAGCACGGAAACCTCCGCGCCGTTTTTGTTTGCCATCGTGTACAGCGTCATGGGGCGCCCGATTTGGTCAATGCCGAAGGGCTTCTGCGTGATGCTCATCCAATCGCTTCCTTTCCGATATCTCCTGATTTTATCCTATTGTATACCGAAAATGAGCGGTTGTCAAAAGAAATGCGATGCGGGGAATCAAAAGGAGCGCAGCGGGCAGGAAGGATGTATTACAATTTTCCGAACTTTATTGCTTTCGCTTGCATTCTTTGTTTACAAATGTTAAGATATGTAAAATAGATGGATGAATGGAGGGCGATACCGTTGGAGCAGCGGCTGATCGTGCTTGGCGCTGTGTGTCTGGCGGTCGCCATCCTGTTGATCGTGCGGGAGGAGCGGCGCATCCGGCATGAGCGGCTGATGATGACCAAGCTGCGCAACAGCAAGCTCTATGCGCAGGTGTACCCGCTCGTGCGCTTTGCCCGCCGTCGGGACTTGGATCAGGTGCGCGTCGAGCGCAACCGCATCGTGTTTTCGTCCGTATGTCCGCCGGGCAAGCTGTGCGAATTTTCTCTGAGCGAGGGCGGCTTTCGGCTCCTGTCCGGCCAGCGCACCCGTGTGCTGGCGGAAGTGCTGGGCGAGGACATCCCCATTCTCAAGTCGCCCGTGTACGCCCTGCACCGCTACCGCGTCATGCGCCCGAACGGGCAAATCGACTACGGCTATGTCTACACCATCCGCTCGTTCTATAAGAGCCAGCTCATGCGCGAACGCAGCATGGCGATGATGGTGAATAAGTAAATAGAGAGGGATATTGCGGGAGACCTTTCCTTTTTCAAAAGGAAAGGTCTCCCGCGCCCTTCCAAAGGAAAACTTTGATAGACAATGAAGGGGCTGCAATGAAAGAGCCATTCGTCTACGCCGCCTGCCGATAGTCGACAATGGTAATTTCCTGCATCAGCTTTTGCATGCGCTCCGTGATGTCCTCGATTTTTTGCATCACATCGCCCGTATAAAAAATTTCATCACATTCCATGCACTTATAGCAGGGAATATTCCGAATGACCAGAAGGCCGAACTTCATTTCGATGGCCTCGCTGGTTATGCTTTGGTATGCCTCTTGACCGCATTTCATGCATTTCATGCATTTGACTCCTTCTTAATTTTGAAGTCTGATACCCGCTTTCCGCATTTATTATACCGATTTTTTCCTTCATTGCAAGCATTCCCTTTTTCGTCAAAAAAGGACGCCGATTTTCGGCATCCTTTCTCCGTTATTTTTCCAATACGGTTTTTAAAAATGCCCGTGTCCTTGGGTTTTTCGGGTTTGAAAACAGCTCCCTGGGCGGGGCGTCCTCGATGATGAGGCCGTCGTCCATGAAGAGGACGCGGGTTGCGACGTCGCGGGCAAAGGACATTTCATGCGTCACGACCAGCATGGTCATGCCGTCCGCCGCCAAAGCCCGCATGACGGACAGCACCTCGCCGACCATTTCCGGGTCAAGGGCGCTGGTCGGCTCATCAAACAGGAGCATTTCGGGGTTCATGGACAGGGCGCGGGCGATGCTCACGCGCTGCTTCTGCCCGCCGGAGAGCTGGCGCGGGCGGGCATCCCGATAGGGCGCCATGCCGACGCGCTCCAGATATTTGAGCGCGGTCTCCTCGCTCTCCTCCCTGCTGCGGCGCAGCACCTTGCGCTGGCCGTAGACGCAGTTTTTGAGCGCGGACATATTCTCAAACAGGTTGAACTGCTGGAACACCATGCCTGCACGGGCGTGATACTGCTTTTTGTTAAAGTCAGGCGCGTCGATGTCCTGCCCGCGGAAGAAGATTTTTCCGCCGCTCAGGGTCTCCAGCTGGTTGATGCACCTGAGCAGGGTGGATTTGCCCGAACCGGACGGCCCGATGATGCAGATGACGTCGCCCTGTTGGGCGGTCAGGGAAATATCGCGCAGCACCCGATGCTCGCCGAAGGTCTTTTGAAGGTGATCAAGGCGCAGGATCTCCTCAGTCATTCGGCAGCACCTCGCTTTCATCCACCTTGATGTCCGCCTTGCTGTAGGACTGGGAGCCGTGGATGGTGTAGTGCTGCGGCCCGTCCATCTTCCTTTCCAGCAGGCGCAGCAGGCGCGTGATGGTGAAGGTGAGGAAGAGGTAGATCATCGCGGTGATGAAGAACACCTCGAAGTAGCGGTAGTACGTTCCCGCCACGGATTTGGAGGTGAAGTACAGCTCGCTCAGGGAAATGACGTTCAGCACGCTGGAATCCTTGATGTTGATGATGAACTCATTCCCGATGGAGGGCATGATGTTGCGCACGGCCTGCGGCAGCACCACGCCGGTCATCATCTGCCAATGGGTGAGGCCGATGGAGACGGACGCCTCGCGCTGCCCCCTGTCAACAGACAGGATGCCGCCGCGGATGATTTCCGCCATGTACGCGCCGGTGTTGATGGACACGATGAAGACGGCGGTGGAGGTCACGGACAGGTCAAGGCTCAGGAACTGCATCGCGCCGTAGTAGATGACCATGGCCTGAACGATCATGGGCGTGCCGCGGAAGACCTCTATGTACACGCTCATCAGCCCGTGCAGAGCCCTCAAAACGCACTTTTTCCAAGCGGGTGCGTTCGGCGCAATCGGGACGGTGCGCACAATGGCGACTAAGAGGCCGATGAGAAAGCCCAGCACCGTGCCGCTGAGAGCGACCAGCAGGGTAGAGCCCACACCGCTCAAAAACATCGGCCAATATTCCTTGAGGATAAACAGAACCCATGAAAAGAAGCGCTCGTCTGTCGGCATATCAGTTGCTCAGCGGCTGGCGAAGCACCGCTTCCTCCATGAGCTGCTGGCGCTCCTCCTCGGAAATGCCCGCAAGGATCTCGTTGATTTTATCGGTCAGCGCGCTGCCCTTTTGAAGCCCCACGGCAATGGAGCTGTCGCTCGCGTCATAGTCAAAGCCCCTGCCCTCGCCAAAGACGATGTAGGTCAGGCTGCTGTTGGCGGCGGCGGCGGAGATCGCGCCCGGTCGCTCGGACACATAGGCGTCGATGCGTCCCGCGTTCAGCGCCACGATCATGGCGGGGAAGGTGTCCATCGCGGTGATTTTCTTCACATTCGGGATTTGGTCGATGACGGAGTAATGGAAGGTGTTGAGCTGCCCCGTGACCCTCGCGCCGGAAAAGTCCTCCAGGGAGGATGCATTGGCGTAGGCGCCGTCCCTGCGCACGACCAAGACCAAATCGCTGTTATAGTAGGCGTCGGAAAAGTCGATGGTGAGCTTGCGCTCGGCGGTGGGGCTCATGCCGGCGATGATGGCATCCAGCTTGCCGCTGCGCACGGCCATGGGCAGGCCGTCCCATTCGGTCTTGACGATGACCAAATCGCGTCCCAGTTTCTCGGCGATGATTTTGGCGATCTGCACATCATAGCCGTCCGCGTAGCCGCCGCCCTGAATGGGGACGGCATATTCGCTTTCCTCGGCCTGCGTCCAGTTAAAGGGCGCGTAGTCGCACTCCATGCCGACCCTGAATTCCTCCGCCGAGGCGGACAGCGCGGCGCAGGCGAGGAGCAGACCCAGCATCAGACAAAACAGCTTCTTCATCACAAAAGCCTCCTTATATGATGTCTGAAAAAAGAAACAGCCGAAGCATATCACTTCGGCTGCCGAAAAAGCACGGTTCGCGTTCATGATAGCGCTCCACAACTCATCAGGTCGTGACAGTCAGCGACATATTCTCCCGCTGCCCAGCCCTTCGCGTTTCAGGCGCTCCGGCGCTTCGGCGGCTGCCCCTTTCGCGTCTGCCGGATATCCGCACCGCCCTGAAAGCGGCTCATCCGGCGCTACTCATGACCACCGCGCCTCTATCGACTGTTCAATTTTCGTTTTTCACTATATCGCTTTTTGAAGAAATGTCAACAGGTTTTCTGTTCTTATTTTGTACGCGATCGCTATTCGGCGGTGCTGACCCCCAGCGCCTCCTGCAAAACCGCCAGATTCACCAGCATTTTCTGCTCGTAATCGTCCAGAGCGCCGTCGCCGTCGGTCACGGGGTCAAGGGCGTAGACGGGCGCGCCCGTCTCGGCGGCGACGGTCTTGAGCGCGTCCGATTTTTCGTTCGGCTCGGTGAACAGGGGACAGTTGTCATGTTCGCGGACGATTTGGGCGAGCTTGGCCAGCTGCAGGGGGGACGGCGATTCGTCCGGGTCCAAGGCGGCGCTGCCCACGATGTTCAGGCCGTAGGCGGCGGCAAAGTACGGGAACGCCTCGTGGAAGGTCACGATGTCCCGCCGCGTGACGCTTTGAAGCCCCTCGGCAAGCTGCGCGTCCAAGGCGGTCAGCCGCTCGATATAGGCATCGGCATTCGCTTTGATTTTGTCCGCGTGGGCGGGAAGAAGCGTTTGCAGATTTTCCGAAAGGTTTTTGACCATCTGCGCGGCGTTCTTCGCGTCCAGCCAGATGTGCGCGTTTTCGCCGTGCTCATCCGAGAGCAGGGCAATGCCTGCGGAGCAGTCGATAACGGGCAGATTCGGGAGCTGCGCCCGAATGTCGGGCAGGAAGGTCTCCATGCCCGCGCCGTTGACGATAAACGCATCCGCCCTGGAAAGCGCCCGCATATCGCCCGTCAGCAGCTGATAATCGTGCAGGCAGCCCGCTGCCGGCGGCGTGAGCCGGGACACCGAAACGCCCTCGATCCCGTCTACCGCATTCAGGGTGAACAGGTACACGGGGTAGAACGAGCAGACGAGCTGCGTATCCTCGCCCAGCGCCGAACCGCACAAAAGCAAACACACAAGCAGGCAGCAGAGAATCTTTTTCACGGTCGTATCCTTTCATGGCGCGTCGGCCGCAGGCAGCCGGTCACGCTTTCGTTTTATCCTTCCAGATGGTTCTTTTCCGCTCCGCCATTTCTTCTGTGCGCTCAATGTATTGCCCGATATTGCTGACATTCGGCGCACGGGAAATGCGGCCGCCGTCGCGGTAAACGCGCTTGCTGATGCCGCCCGCGCCGAGCGCCAGCACATTGCCTGTTTCCTCCATCATGCGCACATTGTAGCCGCAGGCGTGCCCCCCCTTTGCGTAGCCGACATTTTCAAGGTTGCCCGCCATGTACTTCTGCCGATAGAGATAGTAGGCGCGCATCCCCATTTCGTGCGCCTTTGCGCGCCCCATGTCCACCATGCGCCCGACCATTTCGCCGTCCGGCAGCTTCGCCTGCCACAGGTGCAGAAGGCTGGAGCGCTTGATGGACAGGGTGTGCACGGTGAGGCTTTCGGGGTGCAGGCTCTCCGCCCATGCAAGGGTCTGCGCGAACATCTCCTCGTTTTCGTCCGGCAGGCCGGCGATCAGATCCATGTTGATGTGACGAAAGCCCATGCGCCGCGCCAAGGCATAGGCTTCTTCCGTCTGCCGCTTCGTGTGGGCGCGGCCGATGAGCCTGAGCGTTGCGTCATGCATGGTCTGGGGGTTGATGGAAATGCGGGTCGCGCCCGCGTCCCGAATGGCGGCGAGCTTGTCTTCGTCCATTGTGTCAGGCCGTCCCGCCTCCACGGTGAATTCCCTGCCGTCCGAAAGCCGCGCGGCGGCATTCAGCACGCGCCTGAGCTGCGCTGAGGGCAGGGCGGTCGGCGTGCCGCCGCCGATGTATACGGCGTTGACATTCAGACCCGCGTCCTGAATGAGCTGCTTCGTCAGCCCGATTTCCTTCAGCAGCGCGTCCGTATAGGGCGCGGCCAGATGCCCGTCGCCCAGTTCCCCGCTCAAAAAGCTGCAATACGCGCAGCGCGTGACGCAGAAGGGAATGCCGATGTAGATGTCCGTATCCTGCGTCTTCGGAGCGGGCAGGGTCTGCTGCACGGTGATGATTTCCTGAAGGAGCGAGAGCTTTTGCGGCTGCACCCCGAATACGTCTCCGGCAAACCGCGCCGCCTCGTCCAGGGAAGCCCCCGCGTCCATCTGCGCATACAGAATGCGGGTGGGGCGGATGCCCGTCAGCGAGCCCCACGGCGGGGTGCGGCCTGTCGCCTCGCGGAAGCAGTCATAGACCGCCAGCTTCAGCGCCCGCTTGTGCAGCCGCTTTTGAATGAGGGCGTCCGCGCTTTCCGTGAAAACGCGCTCGGCGTCTGCATGCAGCGCGCCGCGCAAGCTGACGCGGCAGACGGTCTGCCCGTCCCTTTTTTCCTCCGTGTGGCAAAGGAAAAGGCCGTCCGCGTCATCGGGCGGGGCTTTCACGACCTCATAGGAGACCGCGCCCGCAAACACCCGCGCCTCGTCCGCCATATCGTTGGCAAATTCGGGGGTCGGGGTCGTCACATACAGCCTCATAGCCCGCCGCGCTCCGTGAAAACGGTGGAGGCCTCCCCGTGACCGGGGTAGATGACGTAATCCTTCGGCAGGCGCAGGAGGCGCTTTAAGGACTGCACGAGCATCCGAAAATTCCCGCCGTAATGCTCGGTGTTGCCGTAGCCGTGATGAAAGAGGGTATCGCCCGTGAACATCACGCTGTTGTCCGCCAGATAGCAGACGCAGCCCTGCGTGTGGCCGGGCGTGTGCAGGACGGAAAAATGAATGCCCGCGATGTCAAAGGCATCGCCCTCGTCCACAAGGTCGGTCGCCTTCGGGCGCTCGGCCGTATCGTCGAAGCGGTCGCCCAAGTTCAGGGCGGCATCGTTCAGCATCGGCGCATCCGCCTTGTGGATGTAGATGGGCAGCCCCGCAAAGGCGCTTAAAGCGCCCGTGTGGTCAAAATGCCCGTGCGTCAGCAGCACGGCTGCGGGCTTTTTGTGCAGGCGCTCCAGGGCGGCAAGGATGCGCTCCCGCTCCGCGCCGGGGTCAATGACCACCGCATCGTCCCGCCCGTCTTTATAAATGAGATAGCAGTTTTCGATCAGCCTGCCCACCGGCAGACGCTCAATGTGTACATCCATTTTTTTAATTCTCCTGCCGCCAATATACATAGCGGATGAAATGCGTTTCTTCTTTATAAAGAATGCCGTAGACGGTCTTCATGCCGTCCGCCTCGTCTGTTACCTCCAGTATCCGTTCGCCGTCGTCCTCCTCCTGCTCCGCCGCATCGGAAAGCAGGGCGCGAAGCCGCTGCATTTCCGCTTCGTATTCCGCTTCGGGCAGCGTCCAGCCCGCCTGCACATTGAGCATCCCGCTCATCTGCCGGCTGTAAGAATAGTAATACTCGGCGTTCTCCGCCGTTTCGGGGATGGACGCCGGGAACAGCGCCGCCCCTTCGGCAGGCAGGCTCACGCTTTTGTCAAAGATAAGGTAATTCGCCGTGCTGTCCGTGGCGGAATCAAAGGACAAAATCATGAGCAGGGCTCCGGATATGCCCGCCAGAACCAGCGCAACGACGAGCAGCGTGATGAGCGCCGCCTTCCAGCCCCAGTGCTTCTTTTCCCGAAACACCCATAAGACCGCCGCGAACAGCCACCACGGAACGGAGAACAGGCAGAAGGCGGCGAACAGCGCGGCCGGCGCTTCCGCCTGCACATACAGGTTTTGACGGAGGCTGTACCACGAAAAGCCCGCAAAGACCGTGAGAAACAGGGCATATGATATAAGCGCGACCGGCCAAAAGCGCGATTTTTCCTTTTTGCTGAGCGGCTGCTGCATACAAATCTCCTAAAACAGTTTTTGGGAATCCAATAAGATGGTGACAGGCCCGTCGTTGACGAGGGAGACCGCCATGTGCGCCCTGAAAACGCCCGTTTCCACGGGAACGCCCGCGTCCCGCAGGCAGGACACGACATGCAGATACAGCGCATTCGCCCTTTCCGGCTTTTCGGCGCGGGTGAAGCCCGGTCTGTTCTGCCCGCGGGCATCGCCCAGCAGCGTGAACTGGCTGATGGCCAGCACCGCGCCGCCCGCCTGCTCCACGGACAAATTCATCTTTTCGTTTTCGTCCTCGAAGATCCGCAGCTTGCGGATTTTGTCCGCCATGTACTGCGCATCCTTTTCCGTGTCGCCCTCCTCCACGCCGATGAGCACGCACAGACCCTTTCCGATTTGCCCGCACACCCGTCCGTTCACGCTCACGGACGCGGACGATACCCGCTGCACCACACTGCGCATATACGTTCTTCCTTTTTTATATTTAATTCGCGCCTCTGTACGCTTCGATCACGTCGGAGCGCTTCTGTATTTTTTTCAGCGCATTGTCAAGCTGCGTCCTGCTCTGCACCTTGACGTTCATCATGATGGAGCAGGTCTTGTTCTTGTTCACCTTGACGGACACGGCGGAGATGGGCATCTTCATTTCGTCCACAAACACCGTGATTTCACCCAGCAGACTCGGATGGTCGTAGCAGATGATTTGAATGTTGGCGCTGAAATCGCCGCTGCCGTCGTCCGCCCACGAGACGGGAATGGCGCGCTCCGGCTCACTGTGCAGGGCGTTCACGCAGTCCGCCTTGTGGACGGTCACGCCGCGCCCTCTGGTGATATAGCCCACGATGTCGTCGCCCGGCACGGGGTTGCAGCAGTGCGCAAAGCGCACGAGCATGTCCGGCTCGCCCTGCACATAAATGCCGTGCGTGGGCTTGCCGCGGGGCGATACGGCGGGCAGGCTGCCCTCGACCACGGGCGGCAGCTTTTTGTGCGTATCCTCCTGCCGCATTTTCTCATCCATCAGGCGGGAGAGGACATAGACGGCGGCGACTCCGCCGTAGCCCACCGCGCCGTACAGATCGTCCAGTTCGGTGAACATGTATTTCTTTAAGAGCGGCTCGTAATATTCGGGCTTGGTATAGTCGCCCAGCTTCACGCCGCGCCGCTTGGCCTCATGCTCCAGCATATCGCGGCCGCGCTGCACGTTTTCGCCGCGCAGCTCTCGCTTGAAGAACTGGCGTATCTTCGCCTTGGCCTGCTGGGTCTTGACGACCTTGAGCCAGTCCATGCTCGGCCCCTTGGAGGAGGCGGAGGTGATGATGTCCACGCGGTCGCCGGTCTTTAATTCCGTGTCCAGCGGCACCATCTTGCCGTTGACCTTCGCGCCCACGCACTGGTTGCCCACATGGCTGTGGATGCGGTAGGCAAAGTCCAGAGGGGTCGCGCCGCGCTGCATGCTGATGATGTCGCCCTTGGGGGTAAAGAGGAAGACCTCCTCGGCAAACAGGTCTGTCTTTAATCCGTCGATAAATTCATGGCTGTCGCGGGTCTCGGTCTGCCAGTCCAGAATCTGGCGGAGCCAGTACAGCTTTTCGTTGAGCGCCGCGTCGTTGCCGCTGCCGCCCTCCTTATAGCGCCAGTGCGCGGCGATGCCGTATTCCGCCACGCGGTGCATTTCGTGCGTCCTGATTTGGATTTCAAACGGGAAGGGGATGCGCCGCCCGCCGATGACGGTGGTGTGCAGGGACTGGTACATATTCGCCTTGGGGACGGAAATATAGTCCTTGAACCGGCCGGGCACCTGATTCCACAGGGTGTGCGCAATGCCGAGCACGGTGTAGCAATCCGGGATGGTATCCACGATGACGCGGATGGCGATCAAATCGTATATCTGCTCAAAGGGCTTGTTGCGGATGACCATTTTGTTGTAGATGGAATACAGGTGCTTGGGCCTGCCGTCAATGTCATAATGGATACCCGCCTCGTTGAGCTTCTGGGACAGCTCCTCGATGACCAGCTTGATGTTCTCCTCGCGCTCCGCCCGCTTCATGCCGACCTTGCGGGCGACCTCCTGATAGCCCTCCGGGTCGATATAGCGCAGGGACAAGTCCTCAAGCTCCTGCTTGATGGCGTACACGCCCAGGCGGTGCGCAAGCGGCGCGTAAATATCCAGGGTCTCCCGCGCAATTGCCACCTGGCGCTCCGGCGGCTGGAAGTGCAGGGTCATCATGTTGTGCAGGCGGTCGGCCAGCTTGATCAGCACCACGCGGATGTCCTTGCTCATGGCCAGGATCATTTTGCGCAGGGATTCCGCCTGCTGCTCCTCGCGGTCGGCAAACTGAAGGCGGCCCAACTTGGTCACGCCGTCCACAAGCTGGGCGACCTCATCGCCGAAGTCGCTTTGGATGCTTTGCAGGGTGACGCTTTCGCAGTCCTCCACCGTGTCATGCAGAAAGCCCGCGGCGATGGTGGGCGGGTCGATCATGATCTCCGTCAGAATGCTCGCCACGAACAGGGGGTGGATGATGTACGGCTCGCCGCTCTTCCGCGCCTGCCCCTCATGGGCTTTGGCGGCGAAGGCATAGGCACGGTTGACCAGTGCGGCGCCCGCCGCGTCATACGCCTTCTCCACCCGCGCACAGATTTCCTCAATGCTCAGGCTTTCATAGGCGGAATATGCCATTCATTCAACCTCCCCGCTCAATAATCTTCGGTAAATCATGCTGTTCATGGGGTCGCATTTTTGAAAGGGCAGGCGCTCGATAAGAAACGGCTGCCATCGGACGGTCACAAGCCGAAGCTCCGATAAAATGCACAGGGCGGCGCAGGCTCTCGGCACGCTCAGTCCTCCATCGGCGCAGAGCGCCTCCAAGCCGCCCAAAAAGCGTCCGCTCATTTTGTAGACCGTCCGCAAATCGTTCAGCGACGGGAGCAGCTCCTTTTTGTATGCCGCCCAGCTGCCGCTTTGCGGACAGGCATAGAGCAGGGCACCCGCAAACTTAGGCTTCGGCAGCGAAGCCTCATCCTCATACAGCAGCCCGTCGCACAGGACGATTCTTCTGTACGGCGCGGTGACCTGCGTTAAGCTTTCCCCGCACAGGACGGCGTTGAACGCCCGCGGGTCATCCGCCGCCCCGAGAGAAAAATCGGTTTCGGGGAAGCGCTCATGCAGGCGCCTTGCCGTTTCCCACGTCCTGCAGAAGAGCAGCGTCCCCTGCGCGTCCGCTTTCAGGAGATCATCGATGCCGGAGAGGGGCATCTCCCGCACAGACAACCTTGTTTTATTCTCCGCGCATACGGAAAAATCCTGCAAAACGGAGAGCGCAAGCTGCTGTTTGTTTTCGGCGAGGCTGTGCGGCCGCAGCGCCTGCACGCGGCACTCATAGGACACGCGCCCCATAAATTCATTGCGCGTGGGGGTGAACAGCACGTTCGCCGACGCGCCCGCGCACGAGTCCGCCATCGCGCCCATCGAAAAGGCAATGCCCCCGCGCTGCGCCCCGTTTTGAAGCAGCGACAGCTTCAGATGCGCGCCGTCCGCGCCCACCGCCCGCGCCGTCAGAAGTTCCACGTTTTTGACCAGAAAGACAGGCTCCGGATTGCCCATGCCGAAGGGCTCCAGGGCGGTCAGATGCGCATAGGTCTCCTCATTGACATCGGAAAGCGCCAGCTCCGCGTCATAGGGGCGCACCCGTTTCAGCGGAGCGCCGTGAAGCTGCTCCGAAACGGCGCGGCTCAAGCGCTCCTTTAAGAGCGGCACGTTTTCGATCGGCAGCGTCATGCCCGCCGCCTGCGCATGGCCGCCGAAGCGCAGGAAGATGTCGCCGCAGCTTTTCAGCGCCGCATAGAGGTCGACCCCGCCCGCGCTCCGCGCACTGCCGACGGCCGCATCGCCCTGCGCGCTCAAGATCACGGTCGGGTAGCCCGTTTTTTCGGCGACCCGTCCGGCGGCCAGCCCGACCACGCCGCTTTCATAGCCCTCGCCGCAGACCACGATGGCGCGCTCCGCGCATAAGTCCATGTCCCTGACCAGCGCCAGCGCCTCGTCCTGCACCTGCTTTTCCATCTGCCTGCGCTCGCTGTTGAGCAAATCGAGCTTCGCCGCCAGCTGCACGGCCTCCGCCGCGTCCTCCGTCTGCAAAAGCCGAAGCGCGGTCCGCGCGCTTTCCAGCCGCCCGCACGCATTCAGGCGCGGCGCAAGCCCGAAGCCGATATGCTCGCTTTTTAAGACGCTCGGCAGCCCTGCCTTTAATTTGAGCGCACTGAGCCCCGGCCGCTTTGTCTTTTCCAGCGCCCTGAGGCCGCAGGCCACCAGCACGCGGTTGTCGGACAAAAGCGGCACCATGTCGGCGACTGTTGCCAGCGCACACAGGTCAAGGCAGGAAAGCGCCCGTTCCTCGCCCAGCAGAGCCCGCCGCATCTGATACGCCACGCCAGCCCCGCACAGGCTCGGATGATCCGGCTTGGCCAGGAGCGGCGTGACCACCGCGTCCGCGTCCGGCAGTGCATCGGGCAGGCGGTGATGGTCGGTCACCACCACGCGCATGCCGAGCGCCTTCGCCAACGCGACCTCCCGAACGCCCGTCACGCCGCAGTCCACCGTGACCAGCAGCCCCGCACGGGCGGCGATTTCGCGGACGGCGCTTTCGTTCAGGCCGTAGCCCTCATCGTGCCTGTCGGGGATATAGACAGAAACATCAAAGGACAGCGCCCGCAGGGTATCGCACATGATGGTGGCGGCGCACACGCCGTCCACATCGTAGTCGCCGTAGACGACAGCCTTGCGATTTTCTTCCAAGCTCTTGCGAATGACCGCGCACGCCCGTCCCGTGCCGTCCATGTCAAACGGCGAATGCAGGGAGCGTAAATCGGGATGCAGAAACGCCTGCGCCTTTTCCGCCGTATCAATGCCGCGGGATATGAGCAGGCCGCTCAGCCACGCCGGATACCCGGCAAGCCTTTTCCCCTTCGCATCGCCGCGCAGAACATACTTATCCACGATTTGAACCCCTCATTCTTTGCGTAAAATGATAGAAAGAGAGCCTGCCGGCAGAGCGCGGCAGGCTCCCAAACAAAATTACTGATTTGTCTTGACAGCCTTCTTGACGCCCGCCTTGTGCAGGTCAGGCAGAGCCGCCCAGATGTAGCCGTTGATGAGGTTTGCGCTGTATGCGCCGGCGAGGATGCCCACGATGATGGGCAGCGCAAATTCCTTGATGCTGTCCACGCCCAGGATGTACAAGGTCAGGATGGTGACAAGGGTGGTCAGGGTGGTGTTGATGGTGCGCCCCAGGCACTCCTTGACGGACATTTCAACCACTTCGACACGGGGCAGCGCGGCCAGTGCGGGCTTGCGGACATTCTCGCGGATGCGGTCGAAGATGATGATGGTGTTGTTGATGGAATAGCCGACGATGGTCAGCATGGCGGCCACGAACGTGGAGTTCATCTGCACGAAGGAGCGGGCGAACACCATGAATGAGAGCATGATCAGCACGTCATGGAGCAGACCCAGCACGGCGGCCAGACCCATGTTGAAGTCAAACCGGAAGGCGATGTAAATGAGCATGCACAGCGCCGCCGCCAGAACGCTCCAAATGGCGTTCTGAAGCAGCGTGCCGCTGGCGACGCCGCCCACATAGGACACGGTCGCGTCGTTCACCTGCATGTCCGGATACTTCTGGGACAGTTCGCTTTCCAGCGAAGCACGGAGGGCTTCAACGCCCTCTTCGTTGTCGATGGCCTTGATGCGCAGCTGCAATTCGCTCTTCGCGGCGCCGGCCGCGGCGATTTGGTATTCATTGATGCCCGCGTTCTTCAGTGCGGTCTCCACATCGGCCACCGCAAATTCAGCGCCCATTTCATACTTGATGGACAGGCCACCGGCAAAGTCGATGCCCATGTTGATGCCCAGCCCGCAGACGGACAAAATCAGGGCAAGTGCCATCAGACCCAGAGAAACGGTCAGGCAAATACGGGCGCGGTTCTGTAATTTCATCTTACTGCGCCTCCTTCTGAGAAGAAATGGAATGGGTGAACAGCTTGCCGTCGGGCGTGAGGGTGATCAGGTTCATCAGCAGCACGCGGGTCACGAGAATGGCGGAAATCATGCTGCACACGACGGACATCGCCAGCATATTGGCAAAGCCGCGCACGGAGCCCGTGCCGAAGATCATCAGCACGATGGCGGCGATCATGGTGGTGACGTTCGCGTCCAGAATGGCGGAGAAGGCGTTCTTAAAGCCGGCCTTGGCAGCGAGCTTTACGGGACGTCCCTTTCTGATTTCCTCGCCGAAGCGCTCGAAGATGACGACGTTCGCATCGACCGCCATGCCGATGCCGAGGATAACGCCGGCGATGCCGGGCAGGGTGAGCTGGATGCCGGGCAGCATAGCCGTCAGCCAGAACAGGAGGATGATGTAGATCACCAGCGCCCACGAAGCGGCCACGCCGCTCATGCGGTAGCGGAAGATCATGATGAACATGACCAGCAGGATGCCGATGCCCGCGGCGAGCAGAGAGGTCTGGAGCGCGTCAACGCCCAGCGTGGCGGAGATGGTATCCACCTTCTGCTGCGTCAGCGTCAGGGGCAGCGCGCCGGACTGGATCTGAATGGCCAGGGTGCGGGCACTCTCATAGGAGAAGTTGCCGGAAATCTGGCCGCTGCCGCTCGTGATGGCCTCATTGACGGTCGGCGCCATCAGCTCTTTGCCGTCCAGATAAATGCCGATGGTCTTGCCGACGGAGGCGCTGGTCATGTCCGCGAAAAGCTGTGTGCCTTCCTCATTCAGCTCAAAGGTGACGACGTAATAGTTGTTGATGCTGGAGGATTCCTGCGCGATGCCCGCACTCTTGACCTGCTTGCCGGTCATGAAGGTCTCGCCGTCGGGGGACTTGAATTCAAGCTCCGCGGGCGTACCGATCAAATCAAGAACGGCGTTGGGGTCGGTCACATCGGGAATCTCCACGCGGATGCCGTCCGTGCCGAGCTGCGTCACGGTCGCTTCCGGATAGCCCTGGTCGGTCAGACGGGTGCGGATAACATCCATCGTATTCTCGATCAGCACGGCAAAGGTGGCGTCATCGGCCTCCTCCGGCTTCGCCGCCTGATACTCGACGTAAACGCCGCCGCGCAGGTCAAGACCCAGCGCGATGGAATCGGGCCAGTTGTCCGCATCGACGGGAACCCACGGGAGGAGACGGTAGAGGCCGCCCTCGCCCCAGCGCATGCCGTTGGTGGAGAGGACGCCAAGCGCCACGGTCAGCACGAGCAGCACGGCCAAGGTGACGGCCGCCTTGCTCTTTGCGCCCATGTGCTTGCGCGATTTAACAGGCTTGGACATAAAATGCAACTTCCTTCCTCAATGTGTGATATATGATTTACATTTTTGACGGCAGACGATTTGTTGAACGGCTGTTCATTGGGAAAACGGGCCGCTAACCGGCGCTGTCCGGCAAATGAAAGGCAAAAAAATTGGCGCGGGTATAGGAGCGGTGGATCACCGGCACGCCGTTGGCGTCACGGCTCGGCGTATGCAGGGCGCTCAGCCGCGTGCAGGCCGTCGGCAGCGCTTCCGGCCGCGAGGCTTCCCGCGGCGCGCCCGGCGCGGCCTGCTGCGCGTGCGGCATCGATGCCTCGATGACCGCCCGATACGGCGGAGCTTCCGTTTTCGGCGCATCCTTCTCCGTCCCCATGACCGTCATGGCGCTCAGCATCAGCACGAGAATGCCCAAGACGAGCAAAAGCCCTGCTATCCGTCCGCGCATCCTCCTGCCTCCCTTCGCACCGTTTTCCTTTCAGATTAACTGCTATTATACAAATTTTCAGTGTCCCCGTCAATCTTTTCCGAAAAGAAAACGGGGGAATGCGTGAAACATCCCGCATTTTCCGTTGCCTTTTTCGCGTTAATCAGGTATAATGAGATAACTGAATATAAAAGTCGGTTCACATGAAAGCAAAGGAGCGATGACGCTTGGACGATTATGTCATTGAAATGCTGAACATCACCAAGACCTTCCCCGGCATCAAAGCGAACGACGACATTACATTGCAGCTGCGCAAGGGCGAGATCCACGCGCTGCTGGGCGAGAACGGCGCGGGCAAGTCCACGCTGATGAGCGTGCTCTTCGGCCTGTACCAGCCGGACAGCGGGGTCATCAAAAAGGACGGCGAGGTCGTCCGCATCAAGGACCCGAACGACGCCAACGCCCTGCACATCGGCATGGTGCACCAGCATTTTAAGCTGGTGGAGGTCTTCACCGTGCTGGACAACATCATTCTGGGCGCGGAGGATACGAAGCTGGGCTTCATCAAAAAGGCCGAGGCGCGGCGCAGGGTCATGGAGCTGAGCGAGACCTACGGGCTGAAGGTCGACCCGGACGCCGTCATCGAGAATATCTCCGTCGGTATGCAGCAGCGCGTCGAGATCTTGAAGATGCTCTACCGTGACAACGACATTTTGATTTTGGACGAGCCGACTGCCGTTTTGACCCCGCAGGAGATTGACGAGCTGATGGACATCATGCGCGGCTTTGCCCGCGAGGGCAAGTCCATCCTCTTCATCACCCACAAGCTCAATGAAATCATGGCGGTGGCCGACCGCTGCACGGTGCTTCGCAAGGGCAGGTGCATGGGTACGGTGGATATTAAGGACACCACCAAGGAAGAATTGTCCCGCATGATGGTCGGACGCGATGTGTCCTTTGCCACCGAGAAGCGGGAGAGCCGTCCGGGGTCGGTCATTTTGGAGGTGCGCGGCCTGACCGTGCCGTCCAAGCTGCAAAAGAAGAACGCCGTGAACGACGTGTCCTTTGAGGTGCGGGCGGGCGAGGTCGTCTGTCTGGCGGGCATCGAGGGCAATGGGCAGACCGAGCTGATCCAGGCGCTGACCGGCCTTGAAAAAACGGGCGCGGGGCGCGTGCGGCTGAACGGCAAGGACATCACCGGCATCACCATCCGCGAGCGCTCGAAGGCCGGCATGAGCCACATCCCGGAGGACAGGCACAAGCACGGTCTGGTGCTGGACTATCGTTTGGATGAAAACATGGTGCTTCAGCGCTACTTTGAGCCTAAATTTCAGCATGACGGTTTCATCAACCGTCAGGCGGTGCGCAGCTACGCCGAGGGGCTGATTCAAAAATATGACGTGCGTTCCGGGCAGGGACCGGACACCATCGTCCGCTCCATGTCCGGCGGCAACCAGCAGAAGGCCATCGTCGGGCGCGAGCTGGACAGGGATAAGGCGCTGCTGGTCGCCGTGCAGCCCACACGCGGTCTGGACGTCGGCGCAATCGAGTTCATCCATCAGCAGATCGTGTCCGCCAGGGACACGGGTCACGCGGTGCTGCTGGTGTCTTTGGAGCTGGACGAGGTCATGAACCTGGCCGACCGCATCCTGGTCATGTACGAGGGCGAGATCGTCGGCGAGTTTGACCCCAAGACCACCACCGTGCAGGAGCTGGGGCTTTATATGGCCGGTGCGCGGCGGCAGGACAGATACGCGAAAAAGGGTGAGGAGGTGAGCGACGAATGAAGAACAAAAAGTTTTTGCAGCCGTTCGGCACGCTTCTGTCCGCACTGCTGTGCATTGTCATCGGTCTTGGCATCGGGTTTTTGATTCTGCTGGCGCTGAGCTGGAGCGCGTTTTTGCAAAGCGGCGCGCCGTTCACCTTCGGGGATGTCGTTTCCAGCGCCTATATGGACGGCTTCCGGCAGATTTTGATGGGCGGCTTCTTCCTGCAGCCCCGCGGCGTGTACGGCGCGATCACTCTGGCCGCGCCCCTCATCATGACGGGTCTTTCCGTCGGGTTTGCGTTTAAGACGGGTCTTTTCAACATCGGCGCGGCGGGGCAGTACGCCGTGGGCGCGTTCGGGGGTCTTCTGTTCGCCATCGTGCTCAAATGCCCGTGGTATGTCTGCCTCCTGGGGGCGATGCTGTTCGGCGCCGTGTGGGGCGCGATTCCGGGGCTCTTCAAGGCGTACCTGAACATCAACGAGGTCATCACCTCCATCATGTTCAACTGGATCGGGCTGTACGCGGTGAACACTCTGGCCTACGGCGGCGGCACAAGCGCGCTGTACAACGCCAAGACCACCAAGACATGGGCGCTCAAGGGTCTGTATGACCAGGCGCTGATCCCGAACTTCCAAATCGGGAACTATTTCCGAAATTCCCAGCGCCCGACCATTGCGATTTTCATCGCCATCGCCGTGGCCGTCATCCTGTACATCGTCATCAACAAGACGGTGTTCGGCTATGAGCTGAAGGCGTGCGGCCTGTCCAAGACGGCGGCGAAGTATGCGGGCATCAACGAAAAGAAGAACATCATCCTGTCCATGACCATTGCGGGCGCGCTGGCGGGTCTGGGCGCGGGGCTGTATTACCTCTCCGGCACGGCCGAATGGCAGCCGCTGGTGTCCACCGCCCTGCCGGGCATCGGCTTTGACGGCATCTCCGTGGCGCTGCTGGCTTCGTCCAACCCCATCGGCATCATCTTCTCCGCCCTGTTCATTTCACACATCTC
Source organism: bacterium (assembly GCA_963626285.1). Lineage (GTDB taxonomy): Bacteria > Bacillota > Clostridia > Christensenellales > Aristaeellaceae > CAVDRM01. The sequence goes on from CAVFWQ010000021.1 coordinate 19,497, forward strand.
TACGGGCGGCGGCATGATGAATGCCAACCTCTTCCCGCCGGAAATCGCGGACGTCATTTCCGGCGTCATCATCTACCTGTGCGCGTTCATGATGCTCTTTAAGAGCGGGGTGCTCAAACTCTTTGTCAAAAAGGATTCGGCGGAAGGGGGCAAGAAATAATGCTGCTTCTTCTTATTAAATACACCCTTCTGTACAGCATTGTGCTGATGCTGGTGGCGCTGGGCGGCATGTTCTCCGAGCGCAGCGGCATCATCAACATCGCTTTGGAGGGCATTATGGTCATCGGCGGTCTGGCGGGCGTGCTGGTCGCCTCGGCCATGCAGAACGCCGCGCCCGCGCTGATGGTGACGGTCTCCATCCTGACCGCGGGCCTGGCGGGGGTCATCTATTCCCTGCTGCTTGCGTTTGCTTCCATCAACCTGAAGGCCGACCAGACCATCGGCGGCACGGCGCTGAACATTCTGGCGACGGCCGTGGCCATGGTCATCGCCAAGCGCGTCAACGGGACGCAGAGCCCGAAGCTCAGCTATCCGAACGAGGCATTCATCTTCAACATCGGCGGCGTGACGGTCAACATCTTCTTCTTCCTGGGCATCCTGCTGCTGATTGCCGCCTATGTGATTCTGTATAAGACGCGGCTGGGTCTTCGCCTGCGCTCCTGCGGCGAGCATCCGCAGGCGGCGAGCAGCGTGGGCATCAATGTGTACAAAATGCGCTATACGGGCGTGCTGTTTTCCGGCTTTCTGGGCGGCTTGGGCGGCTTTGCCTACATCGTGCCCGCCGTGCAGAGCTGGACCTTTGAGGTCGGTGTCGCGGGCATGGGCTTCCTGGCGCTGGCGGTCATGATTTTCGGGCAGTGGAAGCCGTTCCGCATTTTCTTTGCGGCGCTGTTCTTCTCGGTCTTCAAGTCCTTGGCCAACATCGCCGATTCCATCTCCTTTTTGGCGGCGCTCAAGTGGCCGAAGGAAATCTATAACATGATGCCCTTCATCGCTTCCATGTTCCTGCTGGCGCTCACGAGCAAGAAATCCCGCGCGCCTAAGGCCGAGGGAATACCGTATGACAAGGGCATGAGATGAGGACGCGCCGCAGCGCTTTCAAACGCATGAAATTCCGATTCATCATTTGATGCGCAAATTCGCCTTTGGCGATGCAGGAACACGTGCATTTTACCCTGATACGGTTCAGATACTTTACGGCATCACCGCACAATTCGGCGACTCGCAAAAATGTGCCTTTTGCGCCATCTACTTCTTGCAAAAATCTCGATTTACATCCAGTAAACCATCGATTTTTGCAATCGCATCTGACACAAAATTCACTATTTATCGTGCCGCCTCATTTGTGCGGTGCTGCCTTAAGCCGCTTTGCCGTTGCAGGGCGGCTTTTTGAACATCACGGCATGGCCTGCATCGTGACGGAAACAGACCGGAGCGGGCTTATCCATCGCGCATCATAATAGAAGAAATTGACGAAATATTCGGTGACGGGAGGGAAAAAGGCTGCTGGCGCGTCACACATTCTGCATCGGCTGTCAGAAGAAAATCGAAATTCTGCGGCAGCTTCCGCTCTGCGCGGCCTGCACATACAGGCTGCTGCACGCGCAGAGGGAGCGGCTGCCCGTCTGCCCTGTCTGCCTGTCCGCGCTGCGGTCGGGCGGCGAATGTCCCGTGTGTGCGCAGGACAAGGCGCATGTCATCGAGCGCACCTTTTCGCCGTATCGCTATCGCGGGCTGGTTCGGCGGCTGATCCTGCATTTCAAGTTTCACGGTGATGTCCGCGCCGCCGCCCTGCTTGCCGGCGGGATGCGCCGCGCTGTGGCCGGACGGGATTTTGACGCTGTCGTCTATGTCCCGCTGCATCCAAACAGGAAGCTGCAGCGCGGCTTTGACCAGGCGGAGCTGCTGGCACGGCTGGTTGCCGACAGCCGATGGCCGCTGCTGCCCGCCCTTCAGCGAAACCGAGACACCAAGGCGCAGTCCCTGCTGGTTTCGCCTGATGCACGGCTTCGGAACATCCGCGGCGCATTCAATGCTTCGCCCGATATTTCTGTGCGGGGAAAGTCCCTGCTCTTGGTGGATGATGTGCGCACCTCCGGCGCAACGGCGCTGGCCTGCGCGCAGGCGTTGCACGATGCGGGCGCAGAATCGGTCTGCCTGCTGGTCGCCGCCATCGCGCCGGGCAGCGGGAGAAAAATCAAAAATCGACCTGAAAGAAGGAGCTTTTATTGATGATGATTCGGCGTTTTTTTCTTTTATGGCTTGCGCTGCTGCTGACCTGCCCGGCAGCGTTTGGCGAAATGACCGTCACGAAAAAGAACAAGGGCTTTTCCAATGCCTCGCTGAGCGCGGAAAACGGCTGCCTTTCCTACGCCTTCACCGCGCCCGATTACCGGTACCTGACGCTGAAATACAGGACGGGCAATGAATCCGGCACGGTCGTCATTGAGGGGGGGCGGGACGGTTTGAGGGCAGCATCCCGCTTTTGTATACAAGTTCCGCGAAAAGCGCCTCGCTGACCGTGCTGTCCATGAATCAAAAGGAGCTGTTCGCCATGCGCACTCCGCTGACGCCTATCGCGGAGGAAACGCCCAAAGATGAAAAGGGCGCGTCCGGCCGTGTGGACGACCTTGTTTTAACGGCGGACGCGGACGGCGTGGGGTATCGCTTTGCCGCGTCCGGCCGAAGCAGCGTTTCTCTGTCCTTCCGCACGGTCGCACAGAAGGGGACGCTGACCGTCCGCCCCGATGAAGACGGCGTGTTTTCCGGTACGCTTTCCCTTCCCTGCGCGCACGCCGGCGATCTGGTCACGCTGACGCTGAAGACGAAGAAGGGAAAGAAGCTGGCGGAAGCGCAGGAAAGGCTTGCCTTTGAAGCGCCGGAAATCGGCATCGTCAACGCGGACGGCCCGCTGTCCGGCGTTATCGTCTGTCTTGACCCCGGCCATCAAAGCCTGCCTGTATCCGTTGCGTGGGTGCAGAAAATGCCCGGCTCGAACGAAACGGCCAAGGGCGGCTCTGCGGGACAGGCGCAGGGCTGCGTGACCCTCCGCAGGGAGTCCGTCGTGGTGCTGGAGATCGCTTACAAGGCCTGCCGCGCCCTGCGGGAAATGGGCGCAAGCGTTTATATGACGCGCTGGGAGGAGCAGGTGTCCGTCACCAACATGGAACGCGCCGCCTATGCCAACGAGGTGAACGCGGACTATTTCATCCGCATTCATTTGAATTTGGCCGACAGCAAGACCGCCGATGCCATTTATGTATACAGTCCCAAGAATTCCGCCTATGCGCGTGAAGCGGCAGACGAGGAGACCTATCAGGCCATGAACGCCGCATTGCTGGAGGCGCTGAAGAGCGCCACGGGCGTAGAAGGCGGCCGCAGCCGTTTTTCGGACCAGTTCATCGCCAATAACTGGGCGAAAATGCCCGCGTTTTTGATTGAAGTCGGCTTTATGTCCACGCCGTCCAACGACCTGCTTTGCTCCTATGCGCCCTACCAGCAGCACATCGCCGACGGCATCGCACAGGGCGTGATGGAAATGGAAAAGATAAAACGGAGCGCGGAGCAGCGTGATGTGCAGGAAGAATGAAAGGAATTTCCCGAACACCCATCAAACGAATCCGAAACAAACCGGGACCGGACGTACAATAATTCCGAACGGGTCAA
>CAVFWQ010000022.1:0-21937 GCA_963626285.1 bacterium
TTTGTTCTTCAACAGGGTTTTTCTTTTCCCCGTCCGTCGGACGGGGAACGGTCCACAAGTCAATCACCATACAGGTTTATATTTTCTGCTATGGCCTTGAAAAAAATGCGGTATACAGGTTGTAAAAATTCACACTTGCATACTGCATTTTCTCATATCGGGGCTGTTTTGATAGACGGAAACTTTTTAGCTTTCAATCTTGCCTGATTTTAAGGGATGAGCGGACGTGTCAAGCCGATGTTAAAATATTGGCAACACACAGCAAAAGAATAAAAACCGCTGCCGCGTTATATAGCGTTTTAACAAAGTTATTTTTTGTCCGTCCGGCGATTTTGCGTCCGATAACGCCGCCCAAGATGCCTGCAGCACAGGCGATGAGGAGCATGAAAAGCGAAGGCAGAGAACTGTCCGCAATCAGCGCCGTCACTATGCCCGCCGTTTGGCTGAACACGATGATGAACAGGGAATACAGCGCGCCCTCTTTATGACTCATGCCGTAAAATCCCGTCAGAATCATCATATTCAGCGGGCCGCCGCCGATTCCTAAGAATGCGGCGAAAAGTCCCAGCAGCAGGCCGGCAAGCAGTCCCTCACCCGCGGAGCGTTCAACCGGCTTCGCAGTTTTATGCTTGACGGAGAAAATTAACACGCAGACCACGACCGCAAACAGCACCGCATTTTGGACGCATTTAACGGCGGCATCCGCTTGAACAAAAGCGCTGAGCGCATTGAACAGCAGCTTGCCTATCACCCCGCCTGCCGTGCTGCTCGCCGCCAAAGGAACTGCAATCTTCATGGACAGCTTCTGCTGCCGACTTTTCTGCACATAGTTTTTCCCGATGCTGAACAGCGACATGGACAGCACCGAAAACGCAGACAGCAGACTGATCATTTTCGTGCCGAGCCCCGAAAGCGTCATGTCCAGCAGGGGCTTGATGATCACGCCCCCGCCAATGCCGCTGATTGCCCCGACCATTGTGCTGAAAATGCACACTGCAAAGCAAATAACACAGCCGGCCATAATACACTTCCTCCGAACAAGCATTGCTTTTTTATTATAACGCCAAGTGTTGCAATTATCAAATCACATGTTATGACAAGCGGAACCTTTTCTTCAGAAATTCTGCATCGAATGTTATCCCTATCCTCTATCCCATCGGTTGCAAAATGCCCTTCTCAGCCAATTTTCGCCTTTCTCAATGCCAACACCAGAATCGGCACAAGCACGATTTGCACGATGATGCCGGGGATGGCGTTCAGAATAGCGCCGCCTAAAAACATCGTCCACGTGAATGCGCTGCCAGACACGCCGGACAGGATGAGCCGCACAATGCCCCAGACCACGCGCCCTGACAGCATAGCGCCAATCAGTGAAACATACACTGCCCACGGTTTTGCCGGAAGGCGCTTGTCAAGCAGCCCTGCCGCCAGTCCGTAGGTAAGCAATTCAAAGCACATGGCGATGCCCGTCGGGAACAGCGGCGGCATGCCAAAGAGCGCGAAGCGCAAAAGCGGCGCGACCGCGCCTACGCACATGGCGTAGACAGGGCCGCACAGGAAGCCGCACAGGAAAACAGGCAGATGCATGGGTGAAAGTGCCTGTCCGACCTGCGGAAGCTGTCCAGTCAGAAACGGCAGGACAAGGCACAGAGCCAAGCACAGGGCGGCAAAAACAAGCGGCTTAAATTTAGGACTGATTTGAAGCATATTTTCTCCTTTCGCTGCGATGCGTCTTGCCGTCTGTCCCACGGCATCTTCGAACGGCATTTTCCGTTTGCATACAATGCATCCAGAATTTTTGATATGATGCGGAGGTCAAGCAATATGAGCCGAAGCTGTCCGTTCAAAATATTTTATGAAAGCATAATGAGCTGCCGCTCCTGTCCTCAGCGCCCGCACGAATGAGCAGGCGCATTATCCTGATAAAGGCTGTTTTCCGCCGGAGCTTTCATGTCCATGAAGTTCTTGCAACAAGCGAATGCCGCAAACTTTAAGCTCCGCATTCACACTATCCAGCAAATTGCAAAACTGTGATCCCAGAAAAAATTATTATTCAAAGAATCGAGATAAGTAACCAACATAATCTGATTATTTGCTTGCATTGATGCAGTTCCTTTCTGTTAAGTTAAAATTTCCCAAAACAATGATTTCTTTGTCTTTGTTGCCAATGTACTCTGTTTCTAACAATATTTATACAAACAAGAAGTCAATCTGTCAATCTCTTGATTGTGACGGAAATCGATTTCAAAAAAATCCATTATTTATGCGCCGCCTCATTTGCACGGCGCTATCTTGAAAATCGTAATGCAATGCCTCGAATATACATTGAGCGACATGCCCGCGCTTGTACGGTGCTTTGTATGTTTATTGATTTAAGGCTTTTTCAATGCTCTTTCTCGCCGGAGCGACTATCAGCGCAAAGCATACGCCTGCCGCCCCCTGCAAAAGATTGGGAACGATGCTGCCGACTGCACCGGACAGCCCATAAGACAAAATGAACGCCTCGACCAGAAAATAGCCCGCAACCATCCACAATTCACCGGCAGCATAAGCGATGATTTGATGCTGCCAGTCCTGTTTCCCTTGCAGCAGCAGTCCGCACAGCAGCGACATCACGCCCTTGATGATAAAAGTCCACGGCGCATAGACCGCATAACCCTGCAAAAGGTCGGCCAGTGCACTGCCCAGCGCCGCTGCCACGGCGGACACAGGTCCTAAAAGCAGGCTGCCGAAGAGAATGACGCCGTCGCCCAGATTAGCATATCCGATGGCCGTCGGCACCTTCAGCAGCATGGTAAAGCAGGCCACCAGCGCCGTCAAAATAGCCAAAACAGCCATCTGTTTTACTCGTTTGTCCCCGTTCATTTTTTGTCGCCTCCTGCCCCGTTCCGATTGTTTGAACCAGCGCTATCATAGTGAAAAATTCTCAGTCTGTCAAGCCTTTTGATGCATCAAAAAAGTTTTTCTCTTCTTCATTTTCATCTTGTGAATCGATATGCAGATATGTTATAATTATTTACCTAACGGAGGGTTGTATGCAGTATCGAGCGATTTTTCTGTATGCCAATTCCAGCCGCTCCTTCAGCCAAGAAACTGCAGGGAAGGTCTTTGAAAGGCTGAAAAAGGAAAACGTGCGCGTTTTCTGCGAATCTTGGCTGGCAGAGCGCTTGCCCGGCGCTGAAAGCAGGGAGCTCAGCGATATGGGAACCGCGCTTGATGCGCTGATTGTCGTCGGCGGGGACGGGACGCTGCTGCGTGCCGCGCCGGACGCTGTCAAGAACGGCGTTCCCCTGCTGGGCATCCACACCGGCACGGTCGGCTTTTTGATGGAAAGCACCCACGAAACGATGGATGTGGCGCTGTCGAGGCTGCTTTCTGGAAACTACGCTTTGGAAGAAAGAAGCATGCTGCAATGCCGGATGAGCGGGCTTGAAAATTCTCTGGCCCTCAACGACATTTCCATCACCCGCGGCGAAAATCCTGGGCTTCTTAACATCCGCATTCACGCGGACGGCGAGCATATTTATGATTTGTCCGGCGACGGTGTTCTCGTTTCAACCCCGACCGGCTGCACGGCCTATTCCCTGTCCGCAGGCGGTCCGATTGTCCGGCCGAACACCCCCGTGATGACCATCATTCCCCTCTGCGCCCGCCAGCTTTTGGCGCGGCCCGTCGTGCTGCCCGCTGACGCCAGCATTACATTAGAGGTCGCCGTATCCGGTCCTGCGCACCCCATCATTTCTCTCGATGGTCAAAAGGTGCGCGTCATTCAGCAGACCAGCGCCCTCAAAATCTGTCGGGCGGCCAAGTGCGCCCGCTTCATCCGCTTTGAGGAGCAGAGCTTTTTTGAACATCTCCGGATAAAGAGCGCGATGTGGAATCAGTTTTAATTTGATAATCTTTGACAACCTGTCAGAAAAAAGCCCGATTGGAGGATACGATCATGAAAAACGCCCGCCAAACTGCGATTCTTTCCATCATCGAAACAAAGGACATTGAGACGCAGGAGGAGCTGGCCAATGAACTGAAGGCGATGGGCATCACATCGACCCAAGCCACCATCTCCCGCGACATTAAAGAGCTTCGCCTGCTCAAGGTGCTTTCCGCCAGCGGAGGGTATAAATATGCAACGGCGGAAAAGGCTGACCACGGCCTGTCCGACCGCTTTGCCCGCATTTTTGTGGACTCCGTTTTGTCCATCAGCTATGCGAACAACATCATCGTTATCAAGACCCTGTCCGGCAGTGCCAATGCCGCGGCGGAGGCGATTGACAGTATGCGCTGGCCGGAAATTCTGGGCACAATGGCGGGCGACAATACCATTATGGTCGTCACCAGCAAGAATGAGGAAGCGCCCGTCATCGTCGATGCGCTCAAGGACATTATCGGCCGCTAAGATTGGGCGTTAAAGGAGAAAATCTATGCTGGAATCTCTGCTCATCCGAAACATTGCGCTGATTGATTCTCTGACTGTTTCCTTCGGCTCAGGGCTTCATGTGCTGACGGGCGAAACGGGCGCCGGCAAGTCTATCATCGTGGATGCGCTGCTGCTTCTGCTGGGCGGACGCGCTTCGCGGGAGCTAATCCGCACGGGCAGCGACAAAGCCTATGTGGAGGGGCAATTCAGCGTGTCCTCCTGCGCCCCCGCGTCGGAGTTTCTGAAGGCCAATGAATTAGAGGATGAGGACGGCTGCATCATCCTCTCTCGTGAAATCACCGCTGCCGGACGCTCCTCCTGCCGCATCAACGGCATCCTCTTTCCCCTCTCCCTCTATCGCTCTCTTGCAGCCCTGCTGATGGACATCCACGGCCAGCATGAATGCCAGTCCCTCATGGATGAAAAGCAGCATCTGCGTCTTTTGGATGCCTTCGGCGATGCCGCGCATCGGGCGCTGCTGACTGCCGCCGCCCATGATTATCAGGCGATGAAGGAGACTGCGAACGCCTTAAACAAGCTCAAAAATGACCTGCGCGCCCGGCAGGAGCGGGAGGATATCCTGCGTTATCAGCAGCAGGAGCTGAAGAGCGCGCATTTGGTGCGCGGCGAAGAAGACGAGCTGATTCGGGAGCGGGACTTAAATAAAAACGCCGAAAAAATCAAATCCCGTCTGCGGGACGCCTATGCGCAGGTGTACGGTGACGCCCGCTCCGCCTCCGCCCTGGATGCCCTCCGCGCCGCTGCCTCCGCCTTAAAGGAGCTTTCTCCCTTTGATGCGGAATTCAAGGACTTGGCCGAGCGCACCCAAAGCCTGTATTATGATGCCGAAGACATCGGCCTTACGCTTCGGGACAAATTGGACAGCCTGAATTTCGATGAGGATCGCATGGAGGAAATCATGGCGCGGCTTGACCAGCTTCGCCGTCTTTCCCGCAAATACGGCGCAACGGCCGATGATATGCTGGATAAGTTAGAAGAAATCAATCGTACACTGGATATCCTCTCCCATGCGGATGAACGGCTGGAGGAGCTGGAAAAGGCGCTGGAAAAGCAGAAAAAGCAGTATCATGTCTCCGCCAAGGCGCTGTCGGAATCGCGCAAGGCGCTGGCAAACAGCTTTGAAACGCGCATGGAGGTACAGCTCAATGACCTGAACATGCGCGGCACTCGCTTTGTCGTCTCCCTGTCCTCCGGCGCTGAAACGGCCTCCGGCACGGATGAATGTGCCTTTCTGATAGCGCCGAACCGCGGCGAAAAGCTGCAGCCGCTTTCGCTGACAGCCTCCGGCGGTGAGCTGTCGCGCCTGATGCTGGCCATCAAATCCATCGCGGCGGCGCAGTCGCTGATTCCGTCGATGGTCTTTGATGAGATAGACACGGGCATCAGCGGGCGCACGGCGCAGGTCGTTGCCGAAAAAATGGCGGACATTGCGCGGTATCGGCAGGTGCTTTGCGTAACGCATTTGGCGCAGATTGCGGCAATGGCCGACCGTCAGTATCTGGTCGAAAAGGCGTTCGACGGTCAGCGTACGGTCACGCACATTGTTGAATTGGACGAACAGGGACGCATTGACGAATTGAGCCGCATGGTCGGCGGTGCGGATGCGGACAGCGAAAGCGCACGCTCCCACGCAAAAGCGCTGCTCTCTCAGGCAAGGGATTACAGAAAATAAACGGGGTTTGCATGAGAACCGTCTCTTGTACGTCCAAGAGCGTTTTTCCCGCACCAATCCCATGAATACGAATTCAGTAAAAGCGATGGCACAGCATATTATATAGTGCGCAATTCGGTATGATGATAGGAGGTTTTTGAATGAATAAGCTCCGAGCGGCCGTCATTGGCCTTGGCTTTATCGGCGTTCAGCACATTGATGCCCTGCGGCGTGTGCCGATCGCGGAGGTCGCGGCCGTCTGCACACGAAACGTGGAAAAGCTGCGTTCTGTCTGCACGCAGTATCAAATTGACAAAGGCTATACGGACTGGCACGATGTCATCGCCGACCCGAATATTGATGTCATTCACAACTGCACTCCGCATCATCTGCACGATGAAATCAACCGTGCCGCCATCTTAGCCGGCAAGCATATTTACAGTGAGAAGCCGCTGAGCCTGACCACTTCCGGTGCACGGGAAATGGTTCTGCTTGCGCGGGCGCATCATGTAGCGGCGGGCTTAAACCACCAGTACCGCATGAATGCCGCCGTGCAGGAAATGAAAGCGAGGCTGCAAAAGGGGTTGTCCGGCAGGACGCTGATGGTCACCGGCTGCTATTTGCAGGAATCCGGCTCGCGGCCGACGGACTGGTCGCCGAAAATGGATAACACCGGCTGTGCCCGCGTGCTGAACGACATCGGCATCCACTGGGCGGACACCGCGTGCGCCGTTCTGGGACAGCCGATTACCGAAGTCTTTGCGGATACATGCATCCATTATCCAATTCGGACGGACGAGCAGGGCGTTCAGCACCTCATGAACACCGAGGATTCCGCGATGGTGCTGGTGCGCTTTGCCGACGGGACGCCCGGCCAGCTTTTCACCAGCAAGGCGGCGAACGGTCATAAAAACGACCTTCAGGTCAACATTTGGGGTGCTGAATACAGCATGGCGTGGGCGCAGGAAGTCCCGGACCGCCTCGTGCTTGGCCGCAAGGGAACGGGCTTTGAGACCGTGTATATGAATCCGAAGACCTGCCAGCCGGAAACCCTGCCCTACATCACCGCCCCGATGGGGCACATGATGGGTTGGCCGGACGCCCTGCGCAACGCCGTCACCGTCTTTTATCAATCTATCGAAGACGGCACATTTCTCGATGAAAAGCAGCCGTATTCCACCTTTGCCGACGGCTTCATGGGCGCAGCCTTTGTCGAAGCCTGCGTCCGCTCCGCCAGAGAGCGGAGATGGACGGAGCTTGAAAAGCTGTAATACGAGTCATATCACTTGCGGCTTCACTGCATCGCCTGCGCAGTGAAGTCCTTATTATTTATAAAACGCAAGAATAATTTTCAGGGATGAAATTGCCCGCATCCTGCGTTATATGATTGAAAGCACATTCAAAGGAGCGATGGTCATGCGTAGATTGTCTGTCTTTATTATCACCGTCCTGTGCATTGCCTGCTTTGCCTCTCTCCCCGCGCTGGCCAACAGCTGGGGCGTGACCGGCATTGCAGTCAGTTATTTTGCCTCCACCAACCGGTACAACGAATACTCTGCACTGACGCAGAGCAAGGATAGGGACAATATGAATGCCGTTGCGATGGAAAACAGATATCATGTGCAGCTGCTCATCCTGTCCGCTGACAAGAAGAACAAATGCTCCGCTTTGGCCGTCTCCACGGCAGCGCTTTACCAGCCTGAATGGTCATGGTATGAAGCCCTGACGCTGACGCTTTCCAAAGATAAGCAATTAACCGTTTCCTATGCGGGCTCATCAGCCGAAGAGTATACATTTGATTTGAGTCGGGATGATTTTCCGCTTATCAGCGCATGCATCCAAAACGGCCATACCACCGTTCGGATTCAGGCGGAAAATCAGGCGCTGCATTATTCGGACGGCACGAAACAGGCGATATTTTCTCAATATATCACCCTTCATAATTTCAGCATCACACAGTTTCCCAAGTCTGTTGAAGTTGTCGAACGTATGAACACGCTGCTCAGCCGATATGCGAATGTCCTGCCGTCCGCCCAAACCGTTGCGGCTATATCGAACGGCAAGCAAAGCCCGACGCCTGTTTATTCCGCGCCGTCCGCCGCTTCTTATCGCGCCGCAAGCGGCAAAGCCTCGCTCAGCATCGGCGATTCTTATCAAGTATACGGTGTCTCCGGCGATTGGACGCTCGTTGAATATTCCGTCAGTCTGCGGACGAGCAGAATCGGCTATGCGAAAACCGATGAACTGAAAAATACGCCCATTCAAGAGCTGTCGCTGTCTCATGAAACCGCAACGCTTCAATCACCCGCCTCTTTAACGGACGACCCGCATGTCAGCCAGCACACAACGGTCTGGCTGCAGGCCGATGCAAAGGTCACCTATTTAGCGACGCTTCTGCCCTATCATATGTATGTCGAAGCGGAAGCGGACGGGAAAACGGTGCGCGGCTTTATTCCGCTCTATGCCGTGCAGACGGAAGAAGAGTCTGCCGCAAGCCGTGTGACAAAAGTGCCGACCGTGACCGCCGCCCCCGCGCCTTTTACCGAGCTGGAAATCCCGAAACGGGACTTCAGCGTGCTCCATGACGCCGTTTCCCCCATCGGCTTTGCCACGGTCAACGAAGACAAGGTCAACCTGCGCAAAAAGCCCAAAGGCGACATCATTGATAAATTGGAAAAGGGAAAGACCGTCTATGTTCAGGACGCGGTCGTGTCCGGCAAAACGACATGGTATCAGGTCAGCACGGCCATCGGAAAAAGGGTGTATACAGGCTATATTGACAGCAGCTTTATAGATACGGTTCACGACCAGTATTCCCGCATTGTCGATATCGCCTGCTCCAATCGGCATGTTGTGCTGCTGCATGATGACGGCTCGGTCAGCGCCATCGGCGATGGCGGATACCGCGAGGCGATTGCGGATGGCATTGACCAATGGCGCAATGTCGTCTCCGTCAGCGCGAGCTTTTTGACCTCTTTGGGAGTCACGAAAGACGGTCATGTTCTCACTACGGGTTTCCGCTGCAGTGATGCGGCTCAGTGGACGAACGTACTATCGCTTTCGACAGGATACGGCAATAATTGGGATTTTGTCGCGGGAATCACGACAGGCGATATTCTTATCTCAAAAACAAACCCCGTAGGTTATGCAATCGGGGATACTCTGGCCGGCGAAAAAATCAAGCAGCTGGATTATATGAACAGCGAAGTTGGCGTTGTTTATCTGCTCGAGGACGACACCGTCCATGCATCGGGCCCGTTGTTTGAAAAGCAGGAAGAATACGATGCCGACCTGCTGAAGGGATTGACCCATGTCAGGCAGCTTGCCGTCGGCAATACGCATGTTGCCGCCTTGCTGGAGGACGGTACGGTGACCTGCATCGGCTCACGAACCGCTGCCGCGGTGTCATCTTGGCACGACATTGTGCAAATCGCCGCCGGCTATGATTACACCGTAGGGCTTCAGGCGGACGGCAGCGTTATTTTTGACGGCTTAGATACCTATAACATCAGAGACGAAGTAATCAAGTGGAAAAACATTGTAAAGCTGGCTGCCGCCGAAAAGTTTGTTGTCGGCCTGCGCAGCGACGGCACGGTCGTGATGGCAGGAGAATACACCTTCCAGCCTCGGTAAATTAAGACAGCGCCAACCAAATGAGGCGGCACGATAAACGATAGATTCGCCCTCTCCGAATCAAACGGTGATGCCTCAGATTTCAAACCCTGCCTCCATGAGCAGGGCGCGGACGACCGCCATCGGCAGGCCGATGACATTGGAATAGCTGCCCTCAATGCGATCCACAAACATCCCGCCTATACCCTGCAGGGCATACGCGCCTGCCTTGTCCATCGGCTCTCCGGTCCTCACATAGCGGCGGATGACCGCATCGGTCAGCGGCGAAAAATGAACGCGGGAAATATCGGAAACGGTTTTTTCGTGACCCGGCCACAGCAGAGTTACGCCGGTATAGACCTCATGCCACACGCCTTGGAGCATTCGGAGCATCCGAACGGCGTCCTCTTCGTCCTTGGGCTTTCCCAACACCTGTCCCTGAACGGCGACCACCGTATCAGCGGACAGCACCACGTTGTCCGGATGACGCTCGGCGACCGCCCTGCCCTTCAGCAGCGCATTCTGCTCTACGATTTCCCTGGGCGTGCCATGCCCCGTCTCTTCAACATCGGCCGCCTGAATGATAAAATCCAGACCCGTATAACCCATCAATTCGCGTCGTCTGGGGGACGCGGAAGCTAAAATTATCTTTTGCGGCATATTCAAATCAAATGTTTCCTTTCATGCTGTGCTGCGCTCGATATATCAGCCGTCTCACATCAGACGGACTGTATTCGTGCGCCCATCAATACCTTCGCCGCAGGGCGGCAACCGGCCAAGCGCCATTATAGCACCAGCGCGCTGCTTCGCATAGACATTGCCGAAGTTTTCCATTTGCTTCATTGACCTAAGGAAGCGGCTGCTCCTCTGTCAAACGCAGCCTCTTCCATTATTTATTTCGGAAATTATGACGACACCGCTTCCGTTCTGCTGATGATTCCCCCGCCCAAGCACTCCTCGCCGTCATACAGAACAGCGCTTTGCCCCGGCGTGACGGCACGCTGAGGCACATCATAGACGATATGGAGCGCATCGCCGTCTCTTGTGACCATGCAGCCCTGGTCCGTTTGCCGATAGCGAAATTTGGCTGTCAGATGGAGCGGCACACCGTTCGGAAGCGCAGTGCGGACAAAGGTTGCGTCCGTACAGAGGCAAGCCCTGGAATACAAAAGCTCACTGTCTTCTCCCTGCACGACAATCAGCCGATTGTTTTTTAAATCCTTATCCACCACAAAGAAGCTGCGCCCGTCTCCGCGGCCGCCGATGCCCAGCCCGCGGCGCTGACCCAAGGTGTAATACATCAGCCCGTCATGACGGCCGACCGTCTCTCCCTCAGGCGTAACCATGTCGCCCGGCTTTGCGGGCAGAAACCCGGAAAGAAACTTTTTAAAATTCCGCTCACCGATAAAGCAGACACCCGTCGAATCCTTCTTTTCGCTCACGGGCAGACCGTTTTCCCGCGCCAGTGCTCTGACATCCTGCTTTGTCATGCCGCCGACGGGAAAGAGCGATTCTTTAAGCTGACCGCTCTTTAACATATACAGAAAATAGCTCTGATCCTTATTGGAATCAGCGCCGCGCAGCAGTGCCCCCTGCTCGTTCGTGCGCACGAAATGCCCCGTTGCCATGCGTCCCGCGCCCAGCTGCATGGCAAAATGCAGGAATGCCTTGAACTTGATTTCCCGATTGCACAGCACATCGGGGTTTGGCGTGCGCCCGGCGCGGTATTCGGACAGAAAAATCGAAAACACGCGCTCCATATATTCCTTGGCGAAGTTCACGGAATAATAGGGGATGCCAATCACGTCGCACACGTCGCGCACATCGCTCCAATCACTTTCCGCCGTGCAGACGCCGTTTTCGTCCTTCTCTTCCCAATTTTTCATGAACACGCCCACGACATCATAGCCCTGCTTTTTTAAAAGCAGCGCCGCCACGGAGGAATCGACTCCGCCGGACATACCGACCACTACGCGCATCATAGAACGCCCCTTTTCAACAGCATGGGCGGCAGTTGGCTGCGGATTTCCTGTGCCACCTGCTCCCTCGTTCTCCTTCCGTCCACCACCAAAAACCGCTCCGCATCCCGCGCCAGCATTTGTTCATACGCATTCTCCACGCGGGCGAAGAACGCTTCATTCTGCTGCTCAATCCTGTCCGGCTGCGTTGCGTGAACGCGTCTGGCAATGGCGGTCTGATGGTCAATCTTCAAATACATCGTCACATCCGGCATGCAGCCGTCCACGGCAGGTTCATTGATTTTCAGCACCTTTTCCGTTCCCAGCTGCCGTCCGCCGCCCTGATACGCAACGGACGAATCCAGAAACCTGTCGCTGATGACCGCCTTGCCCGCCTGAACGCACGGTCGAATGACGTCATGTACATGCTGGGCGCGGGAAGCGGCGAACAAAATGGCCTCAGCCACATCCGTCAGCCCGTTTTCCTTCTGCGCAAGCAGGATATCCCGTATGCGCTCGGCCACGGGGCAGCCGCCCGGCTCGCGGGTCATGTGAACGGCATAGCCGAAATCATCCAGCAAGCTGCACAGCGTCTTCATCTGCGTCGTTTTGCCGCAGCCGTCCAGCCCCTCCACGGAGATAAAAAAGCCGCGCTCGCCGACTGCTTCGCCCAATAAAAGCGTCTGAAGCCCCCGCACATCCGAAACCGAATAGGTGGGTTTTGCCGACAGCACATCTTCATTTTTCCCATACCCGTACAGTACGGCAATGCTGTCAATGCCCGCGTCCCGTGCGCCGATGATGTCCCCTGCCGTATCTCCCACCATGACGGCGCGCTTTCCCTCCGGCAGCACGCGCCGAATCAATTTTCCCTTATCCGCGTGCAGATCCTGCGGAGCAGGTCCCGCAACCTTGTCAAAATACTGCAAAAGACCGTAATAGCGCAGAATGTCGATAGAGGTATGCTCCGGCTTGCCCGTTGCAACGGCCAGATAAACGCCGCGCTCGGAAAGGGCGCGGAGCAGCGGACGAATCCCCGCAAACACCTTGTTTTCGCGCCAGCCGATGGGCAGATACCGCTCCCGATAATCATCCGTTGCGCGGGTGGCCTCCTCTTCATTCATACCGCAATAGCGCATAAAGCTGTCCGCCAGCGGCGGGCCTAAAAAAAGCTGCAGTATATCATCCGAAGGAACGGGACGTCCGGCCTTTTGCAGCGCATAGCGCGTGCATTCCATAATGCCCCGTCCGGAATCCGTCAGCGTTCCGTCCAAATCGAAAATCACCGCATCATACTGCATACAATTCATCCTCACGGTCAGAAAAATCTATACATCGCCCATAGTGCATGATTTTAAAAAGCAAAACAAAATAAAAAGCAGAAAAAAGCGCAGAAGAGAATGCATTTTAAAGGATATCTTCGTCAAAAAAATCAGAATCAATCTTTTTGATGGCGTAAGTGTTTAAGGTCGATACGCCCACCTCATATTCAATCATCAGCTTGGCCAGCTTTTCGCCATCAACCAAAACGATTTTTGTTGCAGATTGCTTTCCGGCATAGCCCTGAGCTTCCTTTGAAAACTTAGCGGTAGTAATAAAAAGCCCCTTTTGGGCGCCCTGACCGGCCAATGCACCAACAAATTTCTGCACTTCCGGACGCCCAACGGTTGTATCCGGATTCCAGCGTTTTGCCTGAATATAAATATTGCTGAAACCTAATTTGTCCTCACGGATAATGCCGTCAATGCCTTCATCGCCGGTTTGCCCCACAATCATTCCGGCTTCCTCAAATGCGCCGCCATAGCCCATTTTTAGCAGCAGCTCAATCACCAGCTTTTCAAAAAATCGTGGTGATTGACCCACAATGGCCTGTAATATATTCGCAGCCAATTCATCATTGATTTGTCTGAAAGCATTGTCCATCGTGTCCTGCGGAGAATCTTCGACAATGGGATTTATCTGCTCTCCTATCGTATCTTGAGGTTTGGTCATATGAAACTCGCGGAATGATTCAAACTTTTCCAGATATTTGAGTGTAATATCATCTCCGACTTCTTGTAAAGCCGCTTTCCCAACCGAAGTGATTCGATATAGACCAATAGACGGACTTTCCACAAGACCTGCCTTTTTCAAATAGGTCAAAGCCCAATTTACTCGATTATCAGCCGTTCTTTGCTTTCCGCTGGGCAGCAAAACAGAACGATCTTCTTCGGATAAATGCATTCTTTCGAAGACCTGCATTCGAATCTGTTTAACATGCAATGTATCACCGGTGTCAAGAATTCTGAGAATGTGCGGAAAAAACACAAAAAATTTCGGTACTGCCATAGCAAATCACTCCTTTACAGCATAGTATATCATTTGACTTTCGGAAATTCAACAAAAGAATTTCCCGTGTCCACGGCTCCCGTATGAACAGCATGATTTGCTCAAGATTTTCTTTCAGAATAATTTCTGCATGATTTCTGCCCAAGCGATTCGGCAACAGCATCCATGCATTTTTAAATGCCGCTGCCCTGCCAAAATTCAAAATAGTTCTTTCGTCGGCTTTATTTTATGTATCTTGCACAGTAATATGGAATTTCTTTAGAAATATGGAAAAATTTCATGCGAAATTCTTTTTTTGAAAAATATATGGAAAAAAAGTATTGACGCGGTCTTAGAAAATTGCATTTGAAACAATCTTTTCATTTGGTAAAATTATAACCATAGAAAATATCTTTCATTCGGCGAGAACGATGACGAAGGAGGGATGTGTGCGGCAGGAAAATCGAAAACGGCTTTTTCTGCTTTGAAGCGCCCTCGCGGGCAGGATGATGCGCAACCGTCTTTATACGTTATGACTTTATGGCGCAATTCGGCAGTACCGTCCTTCCGACCTTCAGACAGCCGCTTCCTGCAAAAGCTTCAATTTATGCCAAAATAAAGCTTTAACCTTTTTCGATCGTGTCTGATAAAATCATCGTTTCCCTGTTCATCTCATTTGCGCGATACCGCCTTTAGCACCCAATGTGAAGGAAACGACCTGACGCAAAAAGCATGATTTATCGTACTGCCTCATGCATGCAGCGCGATTTTCATAAGTCTTATTTTTGAGGAGGAACATCCGTGAAGCCTGTCAAAAAGCACACAGCACCGTTGCGGAGTATCGTTTGCGCCGCAACGGTAGCAACCTGTTTACCGAGAGCGCCGACAAGGAGTGTACCTTTAAGTCTGCACTCGATATATGCCCAATAAAGGCAACACCGCAGGCACAAGGCGTTATGATGGGCAATCATCATGGTAGCCAAGCTGTGCGGCGGAGCCGTTATGAAAAGGAGACATTGTGTTTATGGAAAAGCATTCGGTTTGGGTAAGGCTGCTGTCCCTGACGTTGGGACTGATGCTGGTATTCTCCTTCGGAGAATCAGCAGTCGCAGCAGAAAAAGCCGCAGACCCGCTCAAGGGTCTCAAAAAGGCAGACAATGTGTGGGATCATTTTCCGTCTTCAAAAAACATGGATAAAGCGGCGGTGAATACCTACACGATGGAAGGCAACTGGTCCTTCGCATCAGCACCGGAAGGCACGACGAACTTTACGACCATGACGGATATGTACTATATCCCGCGTTATAAGATGTGGTCGATTTCCTCCGGCATTGAAGCGGCAGGCGGCGCAGGCGATGTGCGCTGGGTTGCTCCGCAATTTCTGAAGGAAAAATCCGTTATGTACAGCGTTTCCACACCGGCCTTTGTATACACAGCGCCTGTGTCCGGCACGATTAAAATCGGTGCTGCCGAAAAAATCAGTGTCGACTGGTGGAAGGACGGCCCGAACGGCATGCGGATCGCTATCTACAAGTCCAACCAGTACGGCGTCATCGTTCCCATCTGGCCTGTCGGTGAGCGCTGGGTGACCTTGGGCGGCAGCAAGGGCGCTGTCGGGACGAGCAGCAACAAGTATAAGTTCCAGCCGATTGAAATCTGCATCCAAGAGGGCGAAAAGCTGTACTTCGTTATGGATTCCAACGGCAACGAAGCGGACGACAAGATTTTTTGGCAGCCGACAGTAACTTACGTCAATGCCGAATACAATGCCGAGAACGACCCTGCGCTGGCCATGCCGGAGGCTGCCGTCCTTTCGGAGGTCGTTCCCTACGACAAGGGCGCGGCGGACAACACCTATGAACATGGCAATAACTGGCGCTTGGACTATGCTAAGGACGACAGCTACACGGCCATGGACACCAATGCATGGACAGACGCATGGAATTGCATCTATTTCTACAGCAACATTCAAAAGGCAAAGGTCGATTGGAATACGATTATTTACGACTACGGTCTTATTAAATCGACCTGCTGGGCAGACGCGGACTGGCACTATACCGGCATCTATCTCCAGCCCGCCGCAGACGGCAATGATGTTGCCTATTCCTACAAAGCGCCCCGCGACGGTGTGCTGAAGCTCAGCATGAGCGGTTCGTTTGCGCAGGATGCAGCGGGCAATCAAATCAGCCTTGCCGTTTATAAGAACAATGTTAAGATTTGGCCGATGGATGAAGACTATGTGGTCGAATCCGACGGGACCGAAGAAATCGCGCTGACGCTTCCCGATGTGACAACGGCTGTACACGCGGGCGATGAACTGCACATCCGCGCCTCCTTGGTGACAGGCATCGGTGATTACTGGCTCAAGGTCGAGCCGTCTGCGGAGTACACCTCCCTGGAATATGATGCGGAGCAGGACGAAGAGTATAAGTGCCTGCAGATTGCAAGCTATTCCTTAAAGGAGCAGTTCTCCACGACCTCGCAGGGCGTGGGCAACTGGTACTATCTCTACGCGCCCATTGATGAAAATGAAGTGACCGAGATTCCCGGCTTCTATGAATGGGCATGGTGCGCAGGCGTTGAGGACTACAATGTGCCGCAGGTCTATGAAGGGCCGGTCGTTCTGCCGGGCACAATGTACGATGCGGTCATCGCTTTCAAAGCTCCGTATACCGGCACGCTCAAGTTCTACATGGAAGACACCATCAAGCTGGACGACAGCACCTATCTGAGCGATGCCGGCGACGGCTGCTATTACAGCGTTCAGCTTTCGAGCGACGGTGTGGTCACCAACCTGACCGAACCCGTCTACGTTGCAAACGGCGGCACCTCCGAGTTTGAGCCGCTGACGCTCGATGTCAAGAAAAACGAGTACATCTACTTCCGCGTCACGAAGGGTGCGCAGAACTGGCATGATACGCTGATCATCTCTCCGGCCGTTCAGTATATCACGCTGGACGAGGAGGACGCCGGCATTGCCGATGGGCAGGAAGCCGACCGGACAGAGGCTGTGGCCGGCAGCACCTTGGATGAAACCGCCTTCCCAATGACTGAAAATGATTATGCTGATGCGGAGACGTATTCTATGACAGCAGCAGAACTGACCGAAAAGGTCATCACGGGCGAGCTCAGCGAGGGCGCCGTCTATGAAGTGACCGGCCGTCTGAGCTTCAGCGGCATCACGGAGGATGCGGTTTATGACCTGAAGGGCATCTGCATCAAAGCCTCCGGCATTTCCGCCGAAGCGAACACGGGTGCGCTGACGCTGAAAAACTTCACATTGGACATCGTCGGTTCGGATGCCGATGCGGTGAACATTTCGGAATGCGCCAACGTCACCTTGGAAAATGTTGAAATCAAGGGCACGACCACCGGCTATGCCGTATATGTCACGAACGGCAGGGACGGCGCAGAGACCCTGCTGAACGCCTGCCGAATTGACGGCTCGTTCGGCGGCGGCGCTGTCGTATTCAACGGCAACGCCGACGGGATCGCCGCCGGAACGCCCCAAATGATGAACAGCTTTATCCGGAACACCGCTGCGGCGGCCGTGGTTGACCTCTGCTCCTCCGGTGCGTTCCTGCTGAACAACAAGCTGGAGGGCAGCACGGATGCCGTGCAGCTTTATGCCGATGATGCCGTGCTGCAAAGCAACGAAATCAGCGGCAACGTCGCGCTGTTCAGCGGCAATACGAACACATTGGTTGCACTCAACAAGGTCACGGGCGATATTTCTGCCGAAAGCAGCGTGAACACCGTGATTTTGATGAACGAAGCATTCTCCGTCACTGCCGTTCAAAATGAAAGCCTGACGCTTGTCAAGAACACTGTATCCGGCAATGTATCGGTTGAAAAGACCGATTATCTGCTGATGCAGGACAACAACATCTCCGGCGCTATTTCTACGACCGATTCGACCAACACCTACGGGGACGACCTCTACGACCCGACTGTCCGTGCGGAAAACGGCGTCAATGAGGAGCTTCTGCCAAAGACCAATGTGGAGGTCTTTGCAGGCATGGCGCACAAGACGGATGTGCGCACGGCGGACGGCCTACTGAAGCTCAAGAATTATCTGAACAAGACTGCCCGCACCAGCACTTATGCCATCGTTCCTCCGGGACTGTATACCGCCGAGGCGCTGTCACTGGCGGGCATTGAAAACTACAACGTGTATGCCTACGGCGTAGCCGTTGAGTTTGCGTCCTACGAGGGCAGTGTGTTCACCATGAACAACTGCGCCGATGTATCCGTGTACGGCCTGTACATCAGCCACATCAACAATGCCAACGGTCAGGCCACCATCATTGAAAAGGGCAAGGATTATGTCATTGCGCAGGCCGACCCCGGTTATCTGCAGGATTTGACCGACACGGCCTACTATTCCGGCGACTCCTCCTATGTACAGGGCTTCCGTCCGAATGAAACCGTGCCCTATGCGGATATCGGCTTTAAGAGCATTACCTACCTTGGAGAAGGCAAGCACAAGTGTGTCTTCTCCGATGAGGCCAGCAAGGAGCTTGAAGTCGGCGGTAAAATCACCAAGCGCGGCAACGGCACGAGCGTTGTTGTTTTGACCGGCTGCGGCAATATCCGCTTTGAGGATGTCAGCATCATCAGCGGCGCCGGCTTCGGTTTCCAAGAGCGCGACGGTGATGGCGGCACGCAGCTTTACCGCGTGGCCATCACCCCCAAGGCCGCTCCCATTCTTGCGGCTGACTTTGACGTCAGCAAGTACAGCGCAGACCTTACTTGGACGGACGATGAAGGCCGTCTGCGCGGCCCGAAGCCCCTTCTGTCCACCTGCGACGCGACGCACAGCACCAATATGCGCAAAGGCCCGCAGGTCGTCAACTGCCTGTTTGAGAAGATGACCGATGACGCCACCAACGTGAACGGCGAATTCGGCAAGGTCACGGCCTATGATGCCGCGACACGCAAACTGACCTACACCAAGGGCGACAATATGTATGAGGGGCTTCCCGCCAACTTTAAGGCCGGAGATACCGCTGTCCTCTTCACCCGCGGCGGCAAGCTGCTGGCAAAGGCGACCGTGACCGAAGAGCCTGCTTCCGGCGGCTGGCAGGTCTACGTTCTTACATTGGATCAGGATGTCGCCATCGAGTCCGGCACGCTGATCGAAAATCTCTCCGCAAACGGCGCGGGTTTCCTCTTCGATAACTGCCTCGTGGATACCACCCGTTCCCGCGGCTTCCTTGTGAAAGCGCCGAACGGCACAATCAACAACTGCACCATCCGCAATGTCGGCATGGCGGCCATTCTGGTGAAGCCCGAGATCGAAGACGGCTGGAACGAATGCGGCTATTCCCAGAATCTGACCATCACCAACAACATCTTTGAAAACACGGGGTTCTACAGGAATCGGGCTATCTATGCACCGATCGCCATCTCCGGCGACGGCCAGTTCACCTCTGACACCCAGTACCTGCTGCATGACAACATTCTCATTCAGAATAACGTCATGAAGAATCGCAACACCGATTACGCAGTGTATGTGAACGGCGCTCAGAATGTGAAGATCCTCGGCAATGACTTTGGCACCAAGAAGGACGGCATGAGCAGCTGCAGCGTCAGCATTGACGGCGCCAATAATGTCGAAATCGCCGGCAACACCTATCCGCAGGACGACGGCAACATCGAAGTGACCGCGCAGACCCGTCAGGTCTACGGCGCTGATATGAAGCTCGCCACCATCGGTGACTATGCCTCGGTGACGGCAGCCTCCGTTTACACCACCGATGGGTGGCAGGTGGAGCTGACCATCACCAATGTGTCGGCTGAAACCAATGAATACACTCTTGCCTTTGCAGACAGCACCTCCGACGGCTTCATCGCAGAAGGCACGGAGATTCAGCCTCTGACATTGGCCGCGGGCGAAACGCGCAAGCTGTACTTCCCCGTTGAAACCTTCCCCGGCGATATGACCCCGATGCAGAGTTATGCGCAGACGGACATTTTCGTGAGCGTCCCCTCCGGCTCAAACGGCGTCTTTAAAAATCAGGTCACCTTCAACGGAGCGCTCAAGGTCACTTCCGCAAAGAACATCGACTGGACGCTGGCTCCCGCCATCAGTAAGGAAGGCATGGATCGCACTGAATTCATCGCCTCTGTTGCCCGCTTTGCATGGGATAGCAAGAACCTCTACATGAAGGTCGTCGTCACGGATAACATCCATTACGACTGCCAGAATCTGGATGAATTCTGGGATTGGGACTGCCTGCAAATCGGTCTGATTCCGAACCGTGAGGAAATGGAGCAGTACACCGTCTTCTTCGTTGGTCTCATCAAGAATAAGGCCAAGCTGGGCTTGGATGTTTCCACCATCGACAGCTTCAAGCTGACGGACATCACCGCCAGCGTGACCCGCGATGATGCAGCCCTGACTACGACCTACCTGCTGACCATCCCGTGGACGACCCTCGGCCTTAAAGAGCCAGGTGCGGAAATCGGCTTTGAAATCGTCGTCAACGACCGTGATGATGAAATCAAGGACGGCGTCGGGCCGCAGCGGTGGGGCCGCTACTACATCGAATACTACGGCGGTATCGGCTCGGAAAAGAATCGCTCCCTGTACGGAACGCTGACCCTGCTCGATGAACCGACGGACATTTCCGCCGCCCGATAACTTCAGTAGGCATGGGCAAGCCCGCCACTTGCTGCGCGGCTTGTCTCATGCCTTCCCCTCTTTTCGATCCGCATACCGAACGAACGGATACAAAGAGGCTCCATATGCGTTTCGCGCTTTGCGTGAAATAATAAATGATGAGGCGGCGCCGCCGAATTGCGGTGCTGCCGAGAAAAAGGAGAAGGTTGACTCATGAGAAAACATCTGGTATCCCTTCTGCTGGCGTTGATGCTGGTGTTCTCCCTTGCGGGAACGGCATTCGCCGCCACTACGCCTGAAGAGCTTTTTCAGGCCGATTCCATGTGGAATACATTTCCAAACATTTGGGACTTAGATTCGGAGTCGCAAGAGGTCTATAACTACACACCGATAGGCAACTGGGTTTTTGAGATTGCAAGCACAAGCGCTTGGGATTTTAAGGCTCAGGAGAATCTGTACTATGTCCCAAACGATGGCTATTGGGCGTGGTCTATCGCTTCCGGCATCACCGAGACCGGAGATATCTACTGGACAAGCTCGCAGTTCCTTGTAAGCTACGCAGGCTGGCACCGTATCATGTTGCATGACCAACAGATGGCAGCGGGCGTTTACACCGCTCCGGCCACCGGCACGGTCAGCATCGATTCCGATTCGGCGCTCGAAACTTGGATGTGGGACGGCGGCCCTGATGGTGTGCGCTTTGCCATTTACAAGTCCGACCTCGAAACCGGCAAGCTCTCCCGCATCTGGCCGACCGACAAGGACTGGCTGCTCTTGGGCGGAAGCACCGGTGTTGGCAGCTATACGTTTGAGCCGTTCGAGACCGATGTCGAGGAAGGTCAAAAGCTGTACTTCGTGATGGATCCGAACAAAAGTGCTCAAGACGATACCGCTTTCTGGGAGCCGACCGTCACCTACACCAAGCTCACTGATTATTCCGCCAAGCTCGTCATTCCGGCTGACACCACGGTCATTGAAGAGGAAGCGTTCATGGATTGCACGACCCTGGGCGGCTTCTCCGCTGCAGGCAGCAGCCTGACCGAGATTCAGAGCGGCGCGTTCAGGAACTGCACTTGGCTCTGCTTCGCCTACATTCCGGACAGCGTGACCACCATTGCGGACGATGCCTTTGAAGGCTGCTCCAAGGTGCATTTCTATTGCAGTGATACCAGCGCGGCCGCAGCCTATGCGGATGCGCACGGCATTGAGCATTCCGAGCCGTAAGCGCTTTGGATCGCCTACCGTGCTTTCCTTGTCGGATAGTAAAAATCATTCGTAATTACAACATATCAAACACGGAGGTCAATTATGAAACAGAAACAGGTCATATCCCTGCTGCTGGCGCT
>CAVFWQ010000023.1:0-21088 GCA_963626285.1 bacterium
TCTAGGGCTATGCCCGCATATGAAAAGCCACCGGCTTTGCCGGTGGATGGTTACTATGCGCCCGCATTCCGCCCTTCGGAATTTTGGATACATATCATCAACGGAATCGTCCGTTCCTCAACATAAAAACGACGCGCCGGCAGATACGGCGCGTCGAAAGGAGAAGGTATATCAGTTTTTCTTTAACAGATTTTCCACGGCGCTGACCCATTCATGGTCGGGGTCGTTGGAGCGGAAGAAGCCCTGATGCTCGCCAGCCATCAGCCACAGGAAGTAGGTGTTATAGCCGGGGGCGCCCACGGTGGTGTGATAGCCTCGCGGGAACTCCACCAGCTCGTCCTGCTTGACGCGGTACGCCTCATCAATTTCGCCATCGGCGGTATACAGGCACTGCACACCGAAGCCCTGCTGCGGGTCGAACAGGAAGTAGTAAATCTCTTCCAAGATTCCCTCTGAGGGCATATTATCCACATCATGCTTGTGCGGCGGGAAACCGGCCCAGTTGCCGGGGGTGATATACGCCTCGCCGATGGTCAGCTTCTTGGCGTTCGTGCTGCCGTCCACGATGAAGCTGGTATCGCGTTCCCACGGCTTTGCGCCCAGCCGCACCACGCGGACATCCGCCTGATGAATGGCCTGCGGCTCGGTGTCCACATCGATGGGCGTCCCGCACACGGCAATCTTCACGTTCCACGGGCTGTCAATCTTTACGGAGCAGTGGCGCGGCGCATAGAAGCATTCGGCCTTGGGGCTTTCAAACACATTGCGGCGCACGCCCAAGGTGCCGTAGCTCTTGCCGTTGGCGGTGAAACCGGCCTTGCCGTTCAGCAGGACGAAGGCGACCTCACGTTCCTTGGTATCAAAGGTGTAGCTCTCGCCGTCTCCCAGCTCGATGATGCCGAATTCCAAGTCCTTCAGGCTGCATTTGCCGATTTCGCACAGCGGAGTATAGCCCTTTTTCGGGATGTACGTCTTTTTGTAATTCATGAATCATTTCTTCCTTTCTTTAATGTATTGTATCATCATGTCGATGGTTTCCTGCCAATCGGCAATGATTCCGTAATCCGAGCAGGCAAAGATGGGGGCGCTACGGTCCTTGTTGACAGAAACCACGGTTTTAGCGCTGCTCATGCCCACTGTGTGCTGGACAAGGCCGCTGATGCCAAAGCCGATATACAGCTCCGGCCGAATGGTCACGCCCGTCTGCCCGACCTGATGGGCATAGGAGATATAACCGGCGTCCACGGCGCTGCGGGTCGCGCCCACCGCGCCGCCCAGAAGATTCGCCAATTCAAATAGCTTTTCGAAACCCTTCCTGCTGCCCACGCCCTTGCCGCCCGCAATGACAACCCCTGCGTTTTGCAGGGATACGCCGTTTTCAACAGGCTCAAAGGAAATTTGCGCCATACGCTCTTCCAAATACGGCAGCGCCATCATGTTGCATTCGCCCTCTCCTTCGCCGATAGGCTCAAGCAGCGGGAATACGCCCGGACGAACGGAGGCCATTTGGGGTCTTTTGATTTTGCAGAGGATATCCGCCGTCAGGTTGTTGCCGAAAGCGGGGCGTGTCTGCAGCAGCAGCCCGTTTTGAATGCTTAAATCCGTGCAGTCCGCCGTCAGCCCCGTATCCAGCCGTGCGGCTGCCCATGCGGACAGAAAGCGTCCGCGCACCGTGGCGGGAAACAGCACGATGTCCGCCTGAAGCGTTTGCAGCGCCTGCACAATGCGGCTGCCCTGTGCGCAGTCATCCGCGCAGAGCGCAAGCCGCTGCACCTCATTGACGCCGGATGCCAAAAGCAGACGGTCATTTTCATGCTCCGACAGTGCGATGATAAACGCCTCCGGCGCGATGGCGCGTGCCTTTCCGATAAGCTCCAGGGCGGGATTCGGCGCTGCTTCGCAAAATACAACGATTTTCACGGCAGCAGCCCCCTCTCCGTCAAGGCGGAAAGCGCCTCTGCCGCGCTGATTTTCCTGCACGGACGCACGCACACGGGGCGGCTGTCCACATGAATGACGCGGGACGGCGAGGCTTTGAGACCGCACTGTCCGGCGCTCAAGCCGATGTCAGCGGGCGCAAGCTTTCGAACCTCTGCCTTTGCAGCCGTTTTTAAGCCTGTCAGCGTCGGCAGGCGCAGCCGATAGCTCCATTCGCAGAAGGTGATGAGCGAAGGAAGCGGCGTTTGCCAAGTGATTTTTCCTGCCTCTGTCAGCTGGACAGCGGTAAAGCCGCTTTCCGTTTTGTTCAGCGCCGTCGCATTGACGACGCAGGGAATATCCAGCAAAGAAGCCAGCATCGGGCCGACCTGCCCTGTTTCGCCGTCCACGGCGCGGCGACCGCAGAGAATCGCATCAAACCCGCCCAAGGCATGGACGGCAGCTTTGAGACACTTGGCCGTCACCAAGGTATCCGCGCCCGCAAAGGCGGGGTCTGTCAACAAAACCGCCCGGTCCGCGCCGCGGGAAAGCGCCTCCCGCAAAAGACTTTCTGCGCGTTTGGGTCCCATCGAAAGGACGGTGACCGAGCCGCCGCATACATCCCGAAGCTGCAAGCCCTTTTCCAAGGCGCTTTCATCGGACGGGTTCATCACCTGCGCGACAAAATCCCGCTGCAAGGTAAAATCACCGGACAGTTTCACCTCGGTGGTATCGGGGACCTGCTTTAAGCATACAAGTATGTTCATGCCAACATCCTACATTCTGTGATAAATCGGTGCCAACGCCTGTTGGATGGCCTGATAGACTGCAAAATGCTCCTGATAGTAGGCCACGCCCTCCTTGTCGGGCATTGTTTCGCCCGTCACCCGAACACAGCGCCCGACCGCCTCCGCATGGCTTTCAAACACGCCTGTCGCCACACCTGCAAGCATGGCGCTGCCGAGGCTGGAATCCACATTTTCAACGGTCTTCAGCGGGATATTCAGCATATCCGCCAAAATCTGCCGCCACAAATCGCTCTTTGCGCCGCCGCCGATGGCAACGGCCTCCGCAGGCGCAATGTCCAGCTCCTTCAGGGTCGCAAAGCAGTCCTTCATGGAATATGCTACGCCCTCCAGCACGGCGCGGTTGAAATGTGCCTTGGTATGCGCACCGACAGCGCCCACAAAGCTGGCGCGGAGCTTGTCATCCAGATACGGCGTGATCTCGCCCTGCAGATAGGGATGGAAATACAGCCCGTCGCAGCCGCGCGGAACGGAAGCCGCCGCATCGCTCATCTCGCCGAAGCTTCCGCCGAAGGTGTCCCTGTACCAGCGGTTGCTGGCGGCGCAGCTCTTGGTGGCCGTTCCGGGATACCAAAGCCCGTCAATGACATGGCGGTAGGTGACAAGGCGCGGGTCGACCACCGCATGGTCGGTAATCGGGCAAATGCGCCCCGCCGTGGCGAGCTTCACCGTGGCCTGGCCGACGGCAATCGTACCGGCGGCATAAACCTCCATCACGGTATCCGTTGCGCCGACGATGACGACCGTATTCTCCGTCAGCCCTGTGTCCTCCTGCGCCTTTTTTGTCAGCTTGGACAGCTTGGTCATCGGGTTCACGATGGGTGGCATGATATTTTTATCCAAGCCGGCCATTGCGCACAGCTTGTCCGACCATTCATTTTTGCGGGCGTCCAGCAGCAGGAAGCCCATCGCTTCGATGCTGTCCGTCACATAATCTCCCGTCAGACGGAAACGCACATAATCTTTAACGGCCATGAACCTGCGCGTATTGCGGAGCGTCTCCGGCTCGTGCCGCTTCAGCCACATGAGCTGCGGCAGCGTCCATAGGCTGGATACGCCGTTGAAGCACTCCTCCATCAGCTCATTGCCGAGCTTTTCCTTTAATTCGGCGGCCTCCGCGCTGGCGCGGCTGTCCGTCCAATAGATGGCGCGGCGCACGGGTCTGTCGTCCGCGCCCAGCAGAACGGCTGTGTGGGTCGCCGCGTCCAAGGCCAGCGCAGCAATGTCATCCGGCTTTACACCGGAGGTATGCAGGATTTCCCGCACATTGGCCACCAGCGCCTGATAGCTGTCTTCCGCGTCCTGCTCCGCCCAGCCGCTGTGCGGATAATAGGTCGGGTATTCTTTTCCGGCGGTCGCGCAGACCTTGCCGTCCTCTCTCAAAAGCGTCGCCTTGGAGGAAGAGCCTCCAAAGTCCACGCCCAGCAGATATTTCATGCTTCTTCCGCCCTTTTCTCACGAATCGATTTTTTGATGCACAAACGCCAAAAGCGGCGCGGGGCATTTCGCTCCCCGCGTCGCGCTTTTTTCGCATATCAGATGCGCTCCGCCAGCATGACGAACAAATCCTTGTATTCGTAGCCTTCAGGAACGACGGCGCCGAGCGCCTCCGTGCTTTGCGGGCAGGCGGCGACCATGATTTTCGCATCCGTGCGCTTGCAATGCTCCCAGCGCCCCTCGGCGACCTTTGCACGAAGCTCCGGAAGATACTGACCGACCACTGCGCTCCCGCAGCACTTGGCCAGGCGGCGGTTCTGCCACATTTCATGAATCTCGCAGCCCATTGCGCGCAGAATATCGCGGGCGGGCTGATGCTCGTCCAAATCACGCGCCAGACGGCTGCCGTCATGATAGGTGACGACCAGCGGCTTCTTTTGCGGATTCAGCTTGCCGGACTTTATCAATTCATCCGCAAACGCGGTTGCGGTGACGATTTCCGGCAGGTCGATTCCCCAATCCTTGTATTCATGGCGCATGAGCGCAGCGTCATAGCTGTCCAGCACGATGAGCTTTTTGGCACCCGTTGCGCGGATGGCCTCGCCCGCCTTGACAGCCTGTGCGCGGACATCCTCCACAAAGCCCATCAGGTCGCCCAGCGCGCTGCCGGAGGCAGGCTCGTTTTTGAGCGCGGCGAACGGCACATCAGCCGTCTTCAAAACAGCAAACAGGGAATTGGCGACGCAGGGCGTGGAATAGCGAGCCGTTGCGCCCAGCCAGACCAGCGTATCTCCCCTTTCGGGGATGCCGGCAAAGTCCACCTTTGTTTCGGACGCGCCGTATATGTTGCCTGTTTCGACGACCCTGTCAATGACCTTCTGCACATAGGCAGGAACAACGCCCTGCACATTGGCCTGCGTACGGCCTTCACGGATGAAAATCAGCGGGTCAAAGCCGGTCACGCAGTCGTTGGTGCAGGCGCCGCAGAGCATGCATTCATACATGGTCTTGGCGACATCCATATCAAAGGGCATGCCGCGCTCAATCATGCTGACCTGCAGACCCTTGGCGCGGGGCGTGTTGGTCTCCTTGCCCGTTACCAGCTGCACGGGGCACAGGTGGCGGCACATCCAGCAAAAGCGGCAGGCCTCCGCATTCTTTTTCGCTTTTTCGCTAAACATTGTCTCTATCTCCTTTATCGGTCATGAAAAAATGTCGGTTTACAGACCCAGCTTGTAGGGATTCATGATGCCGTTGGGATCCAAGCTCTTTTTGAGCCCCTGCATCACCTGCATGGCAGGGCCATACTGCTCCTTCATCAGGCGGGACAGCTTGAGACCGATGCCGTGATGGTCGTTGATGACGCCGCCGTTTTCCATCGCCGCACGCACGCCGGCGTTCCAAATCTTGTTGTGCAGGCGCACGGCCTCTTCCGGGTCTTCCGGCACATAGGCGGGGTCAACGATAAAGCGGGTGTAATTCATGCAGCCCCACTCATACCAATGGCTGGAGTGAGAAATATATTTGATATACGGGAATTGCTCGTTGATGGTCTTCTTCATCGCCCAATAAATCTTTTCGATGTTGGCATAGGTGGCCACGGTATCCATCGTGCCGAACATCTGCGGGATATCCATGATGTGGCCGGGATAGAAGAAGGTGATGCGGTTCTGATACCACTTTTCGCCGTACTCGCTGCCCAGATTCTGAGCGCCGTACTTGTCGGCGATTTCCTGCACGATTTCCATTTCGATGTCAACAATTTTCTTCATGCCCTCGCAGGTCACGTTCATGAAGCAGCCCTTTTTCTCAAAGCCCAGAATCTTTTTGATGATGGACACGGTCTCTGCCTCGTCAAAGAAGCGGAGGATGGAGGGCTTCACCTTCTGCATGATGTCGCGGCCCGCCATGTAGCCCGAGTGCATATCAGGGAACAGGAAGGCAATGTGCTGACGGCTTTCCGGCTGCTCAAAGAGCTTAAAGGTGGCCTTGGTGATAACGCCCAAAGCGCCCTCGCTGCCGATAAAAATTTCATTGAGGTCAGGACCTGCGGCGTGCTTGGGAACGGGCAGGGTGTTGATGATATCGCCGTTGGGAAGAACGACCTCCATGCTGACGCACTGGTCGTCAATCTTGCCGTACTTGGTGGACATGATGCCGATGCCGCGATGCCCCAAAGCGCCGCCGATGGTGCCGCAGGTCAGGCAGGAGGGAATGTGCTGGCAGGAATAGCCGCGCTCGTTGGCATACCATTCGAGCTGCTGGAAAATCATGCCGGCCTCGGCGGTGATGGTGCGGCTGACCTCATCTATCTCGATCAGGCGGTTCATGCGCTTCATGTCCATCATGATGCCGCCGGCCATCGGCAGAGCGCCGCCCTGACTGCCGCTGCCGCCGCCCCAGATATTCACGGGGATTTTATAGTAGTTTGCTATCTTCAGAATTTTGCTGACCTCGATGCTGCTGCCCGGCCGCACGATATAGTCCGGCATGGGCGGGGTCTGTCCGCGGTCCTCCCACATACGGCTGATCCAGAAATAGTCCACGCCGTAGGTCGCCCGGTCGCTGGGCGCAGTGGATACGTTCTCCGTGCCCACAACGTCCTCGAGCTCCGTCAGGATCATATTATTCATAAAGGCCTTGCGTTCCATGAATGCTTCACTCCTCAATAATGAATCTCGTAGTTGATGCCGTGCAGACCGGCATACGCGCCCTTTTCCAGAACAGGCGTGTTGTCCTCATGCGCGATGAGCCACTTATCCTTTGCCCACAGGAGCCGCCCGTCGCCGCCCTCCGGCCTCTCGCCATCCAGGGGCGTATTCGTGCCCTTCGGCAGAACAACGATGCAGCGGAAGCCGTCATCGGATACCTGGCAGGGGCAGAAGTGCAGAGTCGTTGCGTAGACCTCGATGACGCTGCCCCTGGGGACATAGAAAGCCGTGACCTTTTTCGTATCCAGATCAAAACCCTCCATGTCCTGCTGGCGCGCAAGCATCAGCACCATATCGCTCACGGCGATGTTATGCTCGCTGGCGCGGTGATATTCCAAGCAGTTGAGCAGGCTGGAATGTCCCCAGCAGACACCGACTTGGCAGCTTCCTTCGCCGCGCAGAACGGTCTGAACGGCGCGGCATTCATCTGTAAGCGCTTCTAATTCCGGCATGGACGGCACATATTTGCTGCCCTCCTTCGGCATTTCGGCGGCCTTTTCGCAAACGGCCATGAGCTTTTCGGCGGGAAAATCAATCACGCGGCCGAAGGTGCGGAATTCGGAGTCATGGACGGTAAAAAACGGAATATCAGGATTTAAGGCGCGCAGCTTTTCAAACGTAGTCATACATTCCGAGCCTCCTTAGAGAATTGTGATGAAGTGATGGCGCTGAACGGATTGACCCTGTTCTAAGCGGATGCATCCCTTTTTGTGCTCAATCTGCATATCGCTGTCCAAGGTATCCGGCGCATTCAGCCACGGCTCAATGCAGATATATTCCGCGCCCGGCTTCATCCAGAACATCAGCACATCGTGTTCGGGAAAATCCACGCGCACCCTGCGGTCATGCGTACGGCTGACCAGCGTCACGCCGCGGCTTTTCAAGTCCGTAAACACCAGCGCATCCACGGCGAAATATTCTTCCTTCAGGGGAAAGCAACGGGTGTTTTTTGCCATTACCTGCCCCACCGGGTCGATTAAATTGCCGTGCAGCACATGATTGGCGAAGGTCTCCTCCTCGTCAAAAAGAATTTCGTAATTCTCAATGCCGCCGGGAGTCGCATACCCCTCGTGAGCGCCCATGCCGAAATAAAAAGTCCTTTGGTCATGGTTTTCGACCTGCCATGTCACGATAACGCGGCAGTCCTCCAGCCGATAGGTCACACGGAGCGCATAGTCAAACGGAAAGCCGGGAGCCTTTTCCCGCATCAGGTAGGTCGCGCTGATTGCATCGGCTTTTTCAAGCTGCCATTCGATTTGCCGTACATAGCCATGCTTGGGCATTTCATAGCGCCGCCCGTCTAAATAATAGCAGTCCTCCCGAAGCCCGCCCGCGATGGGAAACAAAATCGGGGCGCGTCCTTTCCAGAATTTGGGGTCTCCCTGCCACAGGCGTTCGATGCCGTTTTCGTCTTGGATGGACTGCATTTCGGCGCCCAAGGAGGAAATCGTCAGGGTCAGCTTTCCATTGCGCAGCGTCGTCAGGCTCACAGCGAAACGCCCCTTTCATTTAAGAATGCGCGGCATTCCCCGTCCGTTGCCATCGTATAGCGTGCGCCTAAGCGGGTGCATTTGATGGCTGCCGCAGCGCTGGCGTACTTGCAGGCATCGTCGTTGCTCAAACCCTTGATTTTGGCAGCGGCAAACGCACCGTGGAAGGTATCACCGCAGCCGTTGGTGTCCTTTGCGTCCACCTTATAGCTGGCATAGCGGCGCAGTCCCTTTTCGTCCAGCAGGATGCCGCCCCGAACGCCCTGCGTCAGCACCAGCAGTTCCGGATGATAGGCATCATATAGCTTCTGCGCCGCTTCCTCAGCGGTCTTTTCGCCCGTCATCTTCAGCGCAAACTCCTCCGAGGGAATCAGGTAATCCACAAAGAGCATCAAATTTTCGACGCCCGGATATGTGCCGCCCGCATCATGGCTGACCTTCACGCCATGCTCGCGGCAGTATTTCGCGGCGGCGATGGCGGCGTTCAGCATATGCCCGTCCAAGTGCAGCACCTTGGCATGACGCAGCACATCAAAGTCGATGTCCTTTTCCGTCGGCTGCGGAACAGTACCCCTGTTCCAGATGCAGGTGCGGCTGGCGCTGGCTCTGCTCAGCAGCACCACGGAATGAAAGCTGACGGCGTCCGCCACGCGGCGCACACAGGCCGTGTCAATGTCCCAATGCGCAAAATCGTCCATCATGAAGCGGCCGAAGGGGTCATCGCCGATTGTGCCCATGTAGGCGGCAGACACGCCCAGCTTGCGGGCAGCGACCAGCGCCGTAGCGCAGGGACCGCCCCCCTGCACCTTGGTCTCAATGCCCTCTTGTTTGGTGTCCTCCGTCGGGAAGCGGTCAATCACCATCAGCGTGTCATACACCGTGGAACCGATGCCCACCATTTCCGGCCATGTCGTCCGTTCAGCCATTGCTGTCCTCCGCGCCCAGCAGCGCAATCTTTTCCAGCGCAAAGCGCTTCACGGCCTGCGTCGGTTCTTTCATAAACAGATCCACGGCGATGGTCTTCGGGTCAACGCTGTGGAAGGCATTCAGGAAGGAGCAGCAAACGTCCGTGCCGAAGTTGATTTTGCTGATGCCGGCCTTGATCGCCGCCCGAATCTGCTCATCGGGAACGCCGCTGCCGCCGTGCAGCACAAGGTGCGCCTTGGTCGCGGCATGGATTTCGGCAATGCGGTCGATTGCCAGCACAGGCGCCTGCTTATAGTGGCCGTGCGCCGTGCCGACCATGATGGCCAGCGCGTCCACGCCGGTCTCGTCCACAAAGCGGACGGCTTCGTCCACCTTGGTATATGCGGTGCCGACGCCCTCGGCGGCCACGCCGATGTGACCCAGCTCGCCCTCGACATCCACGCCGACCTCATGGGCAAAATGCACCACATTCTTCAAAACTTTCACGTTCTCTTCAAACGGCAGGGTGCTTGCATCGCGCATAACGCTGGTGCAGCCCCAGCGGAGCGCCCGGCAGACAGCCTCATCGCTTGCGCCGTGATCCAGATGGAAGGCGAGCTTCACCTTGGCATCATGCGCGGCCTGAAGGATGGAGGGAATGAGGAACTTGGCCTCATAGTTGGTGAACAGGCGGCTGTACATCTGAAGGATAACGCTGGCGTTCGCTTCTTCTGCGGCAAAGATGATGCCCAGAGCGGTCTCGGCGTTGTAGACGTTAAAAGCAGGAATGGCGCACTTGCGCTCCTCGGCAGCCTTGAGCATTTCCTTCATTCCGGTCAGCATGACAAAATCTTCCTTTCTTACTTATTGCAATGATGGTCTGTTATTCGTTCACGGTATCCAGTTTTAATTCGGGCACGAACTTGATGAATTCACGCAGTTCCTCGGTGACATCGCCCTCGATCTCCGCCATATGGTGGATATACGGGCCTTCGATCAGCTTGCGCTCCCACGCGGAGAGGTTCTTAAACTGCGCCCAGAGGTATGTGCCGAAGGTGTACGGGCCGTCGGTCGTGCGGCACGTTCCGGCCAACAGGCTGTAATGTCCGTTGTCCTGGTCAAAGCGGGACACGGTGTACTGTCCGTCTTTGACCTGGAACCACTGGCGCATGTTCACGTTCTTGCAGGGGCTACCTTCCTTCTTGAGGCTGTAGGCGAACGGGCCGCAGTGCCACAGCAGCTCGGCGTTTTTGTTTTCAGGATGACGCACGGTGAATTCGCCGAAGAAGGGAATCTTCCTGCCCATCGTGGCGCAGGACAAAAGCGCCATTGAGATAGTGCCGTGCAGGTCGCTCTCGCAGGAGATGATATAGCCCATGTCGGCCAAAATGCTGTATGCGGTGCAGGGCATCGCGCCGACGCCCAGCTGCATGGCCGTCCAGCATTCGGCGGACACGGCCTGCACATTATAGGCTTCAAACAGCCACTTGTACAGCAGCACAAAGGCATAGACCTTTTTGAGCAGCGGCGGGGTCAAATCGTCCATCTCATAGCGAGACAGAAGCAGCTTTGCGCCTTCCTCCAGTTCCGCATCGCTTTCCGCCAAAATCTTGTTGTATTTGTCGATGATGACGGCCATGTTGACCGGAATGATCTGAAGACCGAATTTTTCCATCAGCTCGCCCTCATTGAAGATGACGGAGCAGAAGGGCTTGGGACGCATGCCCACCTGCGCGATGCGCATCCCGCGGAAGTTCTTGACCATGCAGGCCACATGGGTGAATTTTTCAAAGCCCGCTTTGAAGATTTCGCCGTCCACGGGGCTTGTTTCAATATAGGAAAACGGAACATGCAGGCGCTGAAGCTGGCGGCTCACGCCGAACAGTCCGCACTGGCTGTCCGTATAGCGTGTGCCGTCGGGCAGGAAGCTGTCGTCAATGGGCGCCCAGATGCAGACAGGCTTGCCCACGCCGCGAGCCACCGTTCCCGCAATTTCCTCATTGCCGAAGTTACAGTTGATAATCAGCACCGCATCGACCTTTTCCGCGTTAAAGCGTTCAATGACCTTTTCCGCGTCCGCATCGCAGTACATGACATCGACGGGATTGATGCCCTTCAGGTCCACAAAGGTGACATTTTCGGAAGCAAAATGCTCTTCGATGTACCGAACGATTCGATGGCCGCGTTCTTCCGCCTTTTCCCAGTTGAAAATGCCGGGACGCGGGGTAACATCACGACGCATGGGAGCCAGACCGATTTTGACCCGATAATTCAGCATAGCCATAGCACAGCCTTCTTTCGCAAAGTTTGGGGATTATGTCTTTATTATAAGTTCCTCCGAATCATGAATCAATATGCCGATTCTAAGAAATTGTATGCGGAATCTATAATTTCTGTATATTATGCGAATCTATGGTATCAATGCGTCCTGACCTTCGGGAAACAAACGGACGGCGCGCCTTTGAAGATGTTCCTACATTATTGAAACGCTGCCGAATAATTCACGCAAAGCGCGGAAAAAGAAATAAAATCATCGAATGCATCCGTAAACCTTCCGTAAAATTTTGCATGGCAATATGTCATCCGCTACTTGAAAAGCCCTGAGTTTTTGATATAATGAATAAAAACAGAGAATTTATCCGAAAGCGAGGAGCAGACATGGCGCAGGTCAAGGTGGCCATTGTGGAGGACAACCCCATTACCGTTCGTTCATTGTGCCAAACCATTGATTGGGCGGGTTTGGGCTGTGCGGTGGTGGGAACGGCCTCGGACGGTGAAAGCGGGCGGGAGCTGCTGCTGCAGAAGTGTCCCGATATTCTGTTGACGGACATTCGTATGCCCAAGCTGGACGGGCTGGAGATGCTGGAGGCCGTGCGACATGCGCTGCCGGACATGAAGACCATCATCATCACGGGCTATGACCAGTTTCAGTATGCCAGCCGCGCCATCAAGCTCGCCGTGTTCGATTATATTTTGAAGCCCATTCAGAATGAAGAGGTCATCAAGGCCGTCAGCCGCGCCATCGACATGATGCAGCGGCAGATGGCCGCGGATGTCGCCATGACACAGGTGGACAAGCTGCGCATGAAGGCGCAGATTTTGTCTTTGCTCACCAATGACTCCCGCGTCGGGCAGAACGTCAACCAGTCCTTGGAGGACACCGGCCTGTGGAGCCCCGCTTATTATCTGATGATCATTCAGCCGGAGGAGCCGGGCGCGATTCCCCTGTCCACCCTCAACGGCATGGACGACCTGCTGGAAAGCTGCCAGATGCGGGCGCTGTCCGTGGTGCTGTATGATTCTTTGGTCGTGTATGTCATGCGGGATGACACGGGCGAAGGCTGGCGCGGCGAAGTGGAGCGGGTGTGCGAGCGCATCGACAGGGCGCTTCCCGCCAAGGTGCGCATCGGCATCAGCTCCCTTGCCACCTCTCATCACCAAATCCGGCAGACCTACCATCAGGCGCGGCAGGCGCTTTGGGAAAGCGCCATGAGCCACGTCAGCGGGATGTGCGTGTTTTATCAGGCGGAAAACACCGAAAACGACGGCCTGATGACCGAGGTCAGGCGAAGCATTGAGGGGCTGATTGAAAAGGCCGAGCTGACGGACGAAAGCGCCCGCGAAGCCGCTCAGGTGATTGCCGAAATCAGCGGCCGGCAGTACAGTCAGCTTCGCTCCCTCGTGTCCCTGTATTCGCTCATGCTGTTCCGCAAGTTTCCCTGCCCCATGACCGCAGACATAGACCGCGCCATGAGCGCCCCGTGGTTTGTGACGGGGCGGGAGGAGGTCGAAAAATGCCTGAAGAGCCTGCATAAGGCGCTGAATGAGGGCAACAACGCCTCGGAAAACAAATGCTCCCTGCTCACCCGCAACGTGCTGGAGTATATCCGTCTGCACGGCGCGGAAAAGCTGGAGCTGAACGATATCGCCGATATGTACCATGTCAGCGTCAATTATCTGTCCGCGCTCATCCGCAAAGAAACGGGCATCACCTTCCGCGAGCATTTGCAGAACGCCAAAATGGAAATCGCGCACACCATGCTGGCCGACCCGCGCATTTTGGTCGAGGAGGTCGGCAGCGCCATCGGCTACAGCAACTATATCTCCTTCTATAATGCTTTCAAGCGGGCGGAGCATATGACGCCGACGGAATACCGCAACCGGCTGGCACGCAGCTGACCCCATTATACCCTTATTCCGGCTCAAACGCCGGATTTTTGTTTGTCGCGGAAGAAATTGACCTGTATTATGCATATCCGATGACGGATTTTATTGAAAATCCAGTAAAATCAATAAACGAATTAAGAAAAACGGTGTATACATATTCGGAAGAAATCATGCCATAATAGACTCAACAGCAGACACGATATGTTGTCTGTCAACTACACATCAGCGCTGCAAGGGCGCTGACGAAAATTTGGGCAATGCCCAAGGGAGGACTATAGCATGAAGAAAATGCTGGCTCTGTTCTTAGCACTGATCATGGTTCTGGCCATGGTCCCCGCCTCTTTCGCAGAGGATACCATCAAAATCACCGTGTTCCATTACATGGTGGAAGGCCAGAAGGCCGACGCGATGGAAGCCATTGAAAAGCTCTTCGTCGCCGCGCATCCCGAAGTGAAGATCGAGTTCACCAACTTGGCGTATTCTCAGGGCACTGACTACTGGCCGCAGCTGGAGACCGCTATCGCTGCCGGCGACAACCCCGAACTCATCATGGGCAACCCCGGTCTGTATGACACCCTGATCAACGAAGGCTACATCATGGATCTGACCGGCAACGAGCTGATCACCTCCCTGGGTCTGACCGCCGGCGACATGGGCGACGTGTCCTACAACGGCAAGTGGTATGCATACCCCGTTGACTTCAAGTCCTGGGGTGTGTTCTACAACGTGAAGATATTTAAAGAACTGGGCATCGAAGTCCCCACCACCAAGACCGAACTGCTGGCGGCTGCGCAGAAACTGGCCGACAACGGCATCACCCCGTGGGCTCAGTGGTATGCCGACGGTGCTTCCGTGGACATCGAAATGCGCCCCATCGTTTGGACCGAAGCGCTGGCCAACGGCGACAACGACATGTTCGAAAAGCTGATGAGCGGCGAAAAGAAGGTCACCGATTACACCTACTTTGCCAAGGCGCTGGAGCTGTGGGCTGAGCGCATGGGTCAGGGCAAGGGCTGGGCGGCCGCCAATGCCACCTCCAACAAGCAGACCGATGCGAATGAAATGTTCGTCTCCGGCAAGGCCGGCATGCTGTATCAGGGCACCTGGAACATCGGCTCCATCGAGCAGGTCAAGGCCGATGACTTCGAGTACGGCTTCTTCCTCTGCCCGACCGATGACTCCGGCGAGACCCCCGTGCTGAACGTTCAGGTCGACCAGGCCTTCATGGTGAACGACAAGGCCGAGAACAAGGAATGGGCCGTGAAGTTCATGGAATTCTGGCTCTCCGAGTGCATGGGCTACTGGTCTGACGCCACCTTCCAGCCCTGCATCACCGGCGCGACCACCGAAAACACCCCCGAACTGCTCAAGAGCCTGCTGGCTGCCAAGGCTTCCGGCAACACCGCCTGCTACGGCGACTTCACCATGCCCTTCTCCTCCGGCTTCACCAGCGCCTATCGTAAGGCTCTGTATGCCTGGGCAGTGTACTGCTGTACCGGCGAGACCTCCGAGGGCGTCAACTCCGTCGAGACCTGCCTGAACTACATGCAGGAGCTGTTCGACGAAGAAATCGCCAAGAACGCGCTGTAATTTTTCAGCAAAGTAAGCCAATGTAAATCAGGACGGCGGGCTGCCCGTTGGATGGCCCGCCGTCTTTCTACCCAAGCGAAACCTATTTAATATGGAGTGTGGCCAAGATGACAGCCAGAATCATCAATCCAAGGAAGCCTGTCAAGCTGAATACGAAGCTGCATTTGGGCAACTTTCTGTTCTTACTCCCGACCCTCATTTTATTCATCGTCGTTGTCTTGGTGCCCTTTTTTCAAGGTATTCCCTATTCCTTCATGCGCTGGAAGGAAATCATCACCTCACCGACCCCCTACTTTACCGCAGAAAATACCATCTGGGAAAAAATCACTCTGTCTTTCAAATCCTACAATTTCATTTTAAGCAACAAGCAGTTTATCCGCTCCCTGAAGGTGACCTTCCACTTTACCGGCCTGTACCTGCTGTTTTCCAACCTGGCGGGCTTTGCGCTGGCACTGCTCATCAAAAAGGGGACGAAGTTCAACAACTTCTCCCGCACCGTGTTCTTCCTGCCGTTTACGACCTCCGTCACCGCAGGCGCCATCATCTGGGCTTACCTGTTCAGTGACATTTACGCACCGATTTTCGGCGTGGTCAGCCCGCTGTATACAGCCAACACCACCGTGCTGTCGATGGCTATTATGGCCTCCTGGCGCGACATGGGCTACACCATGCTCATCTATATTGCCGCCCTGCAAACCATTTCTCAGGATTATTATGAGGCTGCCTCCGTGGAGGGTGCAAACCGCTGGCAGCAGTTTATCCACATCACCATCCCCATGATTGTCCCCGCCTTTACCACCAACATCACCTTAATCCTTGCCTGGGGCCTGCGCACCTTTGACCTGCCGGCGGTCGTTTCCTCGACCCGTCCCGAGGGCCAGACCACAGCCTATTATATTTACAACCAGATTTTCCAGGCGAAGGGCGCTTCCGTCGGTCAGGCTGCGGCCATCATTCTGACCATTATCCTGATTGTCCTGACGCAAATCGTCACGCGGGTCCTGCGCCGTTTGGAGGTGGAAGCATGACACAGATTCCGAAGATTCATATGTATGCCCCGAACTCAAAAATGCATCGGCAGAAGGTCGTCGCCGAAGCACTGCGCATCCTGCTGGTCAGCATCCTGCTGATATTGGTCGTCCTGCCCTTCTATGTCGCCGTGCTGTACGCCTTCAAGCCGGTCAACGAAATCAGCGCCAACCGCTTGGCGTTCACCTCCAACCCCACATGGGAAAACTTCCGCTCGGTTATTTTCGACAACAAGTCCTTCCTGACCGGCTACAAGAATAGCCTCATCAACACCATCCCGACCGTCATCCTGCTGATGGCGTGTACCTCGATGGCCGCATGGGTGCTGGCGCGCAACGCCACGAAGACCTATAATTTCATCTACGCCGTCCTGTCCCTGGGGCTTCTTATCCCCTTCCAGTGCTATGAGCTGCCTCTGTTCATCAACTGGCGCGGCATGGGGCTGGATTCCAGCAACATCGGCTTCATCATCGCCAGAGCGGGCTTGCAGATTTCCATCAGCATGGTCGCCGTGACGGGCTTTGTAAAGACCGTTCCGCGTGAGCTGGAGCAGGCGGCCGGCATTGACGGCTGCAACCGTTTCCAGACCTTCTGGAGGGTCGTGTTCCCGCTGATGACGCCTATCAACGTGACCCAGCTCGTGCTGAACACCCTGTTTATCTGGAACGACTATTCGACCTCCGTCATTCTTCTGCGCGATGTCGATTCCTACACCCTGACGCTGGCGCAGATCCGCTACTTTAACGGCAAGACCTCCGAGCTGAATCCTGCCTTTGCTTTCTTCATCATGTCCATGATTCCGATTTTGATTTTGTATCTGGCCTGCCAGAAATACATCATCAGCGGCATCACCGCCGGAGCCGTTAAGGGTTAAAACATCAAATCATCTCAATGGCCGCGCATGGGCGCGGTCATTCTTGCATTATGGTTCAATGTCGTATACAATGAACGTGGCAGGAGGCGATGCAAATGAAGGCTTTTCGGGATTATTCCTACCGCAGGAAGCTGCTGGTGACGTATCTGGGCATTGTGGTCAGCGTCGTTTTGGCCATCTCCGGCCTGATGACCATGACCGCCAGCCAGCAGGCGGCCTCCAGCAACATTGCCAGCCTGCAGCTTTTGACCGAGCAGACGCTGGTCAACTTTATCACGAAAACGGAAAACATCCGCCAGCATGTGTACACGACCTCCGTCAGCACGGGCGTGGTAGAGCAGGTGCGGCGGATGCGCAGCTTGGACACCCTCGGCAACGCCTATTTACAGGCAAGGCAGGAGCTGATCGTGGCGCTGAGCAAGATGATTGACACATCCGCCCTGTATGATTATGTGACCGTGCGTATCAACGGCGGCGAATGCATCAGCAACCTGTTTTACAGTGCGCCCAACACGGAAAAGGCCGCTTATTATCAGCGGGTGCAGAGCGCCGCGGAGGAGCTGCTGAAGGACGCGGATTATGCGGAAAATCACTATGGCGCAAGCCGCTGGGTGCGGACAAAGGATAACGATTTGTTCCTTCTGCGCGATTTATATACGACCGACCCGCTGCGCCATGTGGGGCGCATCGCCGTGCATATCCCTGAAAAAAATCTGGTGACGCTCAATGAAGAAAATGCCGATGTCCAATACACCCTGCTGTTCTATGACGGCGATGACAGGCTTATCACCTTGGCAGGACAGCAGTCCGACCCGCTTGAATGGGCGGAAGTGACGCCGTCGGCCATTGAAAACGGCATGGTCACCACCGCCGGCGGGCGCTATATCGTCAGCCGGAACGAGCGCAGCGGCTGGAAGGCTGTCGGCCTGCTGCCTGCACAGGTCGCCAACGAGGTGCAGATTTCCGTCCTGCGCAGCAGCATGCTTGTGGCGCTTGTCGGTCTCATCGTCGGTACGTTGCTGGCTGTCGGCATCAGCTCCCAGATGTCGCGGCAGATCCGCCAGCTCGTCAGTTCCATGAACAGGGTCGAAGCGGGCGAATTGGACATTGAGCTGCCCGTCGAAAGCCGCGATGAAATCGGCCTCCTGACCAGCCACTTCAACAGCATGACCAAGAAGATCCGCCAGCTGATTGAACGCCTCGTGACGGAGGAAACGAACAAGCGGCAGGCGGAATATCAGAACATGGAATATGAATACCGCTTCCTGCAATGGCAAATCAACCCGCATTTTATCTATAACGCGCTGGAAACCGTGAACGCCCTCGCCAAGCTGGACGGCAACGATGAACTGTGCCGGATGATTGTGCTGCTGTCCGCGTATTTTCGCCAGAACGCCGAGACCATGCGCAAGCGCTTCAGCACCGTGCGGCAGGAATTTCACAGCCTGGAGCAGTATGCGGAAATCTATCATCACATCTATATTTATAACGACACCTTGGACGTGCCCTTTACCTACAGCCAGACGGCGGAAAACGCAATGCTGCCGACCATGCTGATTCAGCCGCTCTTGGAAAACGCGCTGATTCACGGCTCGAACGCGGAGGGGCATTCCGTGGTGCGGGTGGACGCATCCACCGAGGGACAGACCCTGCTCATCCGCATTCAGGATAACGGCGACGGCATGGACGAGGATGCCATCCGCCGCCTCTTCACCCCGCCGGAGGGCAAGCCGCAGACCCGCGAGGAACGCACCTCTTTGGGCGTGCATAATGTCCTTGACCGTATGCAGCTCATCTACGGAAGCGCCGCCACCCTGCATATCACCAGCGAGCGCGGCCGCGGCACCTGCGTGGAAATGCGCCTTCCGCTGATGTATACCGAGCCGCGTGAGCCGCTGAAGCAGGAGTGCGTTTAAATCTTGTCAATCTCTGTTTGACTTAATATTTTTCCGAGAAATGTTAAGCATAAATGCATATTAAATTTGTATCTTTGCTTTTTCATGGATTTACAATTTTGGCAAAGTTGTTGTATAATTAAAACAAACAGGTTGAATCAGTCATTTCGACTGTTTGCTATTTTACTCGATGTAACTTTTGACCCGATGAAGGAGGGGCATCCCATGAAGTCTGTTCGCCGCGTTTCCGTTATTCTGTTGGTTCTTAGTCTGCTTCTGTTTTCCTGTACAGCAGCTGCCTTTGCGGAAGGATCGTTGGTTCTGCCCGCATCGCTGAAAGTTATTCAAGCGGAGGCTTTTTATGGAGATGCCTCGCTGAGCAAGGTCGTTCTGCCGGATGGCATTAAACGGATTGAGTCAC
The DNA here is from genome assembly GCA_963626285.1 of bacterium. Taxonomy (GTDB): domain Bacteria; phylum Bacillota; class Clostridia; order Christensenellales; family Aristaeellaceae; genus CAVDRM01. Next base: position 19,244 of record CAVFWQ010000023.1, read on the forward strand.
GGGCATTTGCAAATAGCACGCTGACCGAAGTCAACCTGCCGGATTCGCTGGAATATATCGCAGACGATGCCTTTGACGGGCCGGTCAGGGTTTCTATTTCGGTTAATGAGGATACATATGCATATCAATGGGCGGTTGAAAATGATTATTTCTATGCTTCGACTTCGCCGTTCGATTTCACATATACCCTGATTGGCGATACCTACTGCGCAATTACCGGCTACACCGGCAAGGAAACGGCGCTTATTTTGCCTGTATGGACACCGGACGGAACTAAGGTGCAAAAAATTGCGGACGGTGCTTTTGCCGATCAATCATCTCTTGTGAGCATTGTTATTCCCGATAGCGTAACGATGATTGGAATCGGCGCATTTTCCGGTTGCACTAACCTGACAAATATCGAGATACCGAAGAGCGTAAACTCCATTGGCGTGCAAGCATTTTACGGCTGCAGCAACCTGGCGAGCATCACGATACCGGACGGCGTGATGTCTATCGGCGCAGGAACATTTACTGGTTGCAGCAGCCTGACGAATATCACACTACCAAATAGCTTAACTTCCATCGAGAGCGACAGTTACTCTGATCATGGCGCGTTTCGTAATTGCAGCAGCCTGACGAGCATCACGATACCGAACAGCGTTACTTCTATCGGCGGTTGGGCGTTTCGTAATTGCAGCAGCCTGACGAGCATCACGATACCGGATAGCATGACGTCTATCAGCCATGATGTATTTTCCGGCTGCAGCAGCCTGACAAGCGTCACGATACCGGACAGCGTGACGTCTATCGGCCCTTTAGCATTTTGGGGCTGCCGCAGCCTGACAAGCATCACGATACCGGATAGCGTGACTTCTATCGGCGGTTCCGCATTTTCTTGGTGCAGCAGCCTGACAAGCATCACGATACCGGACAGCGTGACTTCTATCGGCGGCTCTGCTTTTCATGGATGTAAAGGTTTAGCAGATGCGGATGGAATGATCATTATTCGTGATGTCTTGTATGGCTACTGTGGATCATCCAAGGTTATCTCTATACCGGACAGCGTGACTTCTATCAGCAGCTCTGCATTTTCCGGCTGCAGCAGCCTGACAAGCATCACGATACCGGACAGCGTGACGTCTATCGGCAGATCCGCATTTTCCGACTGCCGCAGCCTGACAAGCATCACGATACCGGACAGCGTGACTTCTATCAGCAGCTCTGCATTTTCCAGCTGCAGCAGCCTGACAACCATCACGATACCGGACAGCGTGACGTCTATCGGCAGCTCCGCATTTTCCGACTGCCGCAGCCTGACAAGCATCACGATACCGGACAGCGTGACTTCTATCGGCAGTTCCGCATTTTCTCGGTGCAGCCTGACAAGCGTCACGATACCGGACAGCGTGACGACTATCGGCCGTTTCGCATTTCACGACTGCAACAGCCTGACAAGCATCACGATACCGGACAGCGTGACGACTATCGACCATTTCGCATTTTCCGACTGCCGCAGCCTGACAAGCATCACGATACCGGACAGCGTGACGACTATCGACAACAACGCATTTTCTTATTGCAGCAGCCTAACGAGCATCACAATACCGACCAGCGTGATTTTTATCGACAATTCCGCATTTACCGGCTGCAGCAAATTAACTATCTATGGTGTTTCCGGTTCTTATGCCGAAAGATATGCGAAGAACAACAATATCACGTTTTCAGCTCAATAACGGGCAGTGAAAATGTGACGTCGATAACAGGCGAAGCCAACGATAAAGAGTTGTTTGCATTGTTAATGATTGCGAACGAATCACAGTCAATCGAACCTTTTGCATGAAGCCGATGCGCGGAGATTGGCAG
>CAVFWQ010000024.1:0-20806 GCA_963626285.1 bacterium
ATTCTACAACAGGAGGTCTCTTTTTTCTACTGTCCGTTAAACGGGGAACGGTCCAGTCTCCTTTTGAGAGACAGCCTCTTTCATTTGCCCCGTTATGCTTCTTTCTTATTGAGTATATTCATGAATTCTTCGCCCGTGATGGTTTCCTTCTCCAGCAGGAACTGCGCCAGCTCATCGAGCTTGGAGCGATTTTCCTTGAGGATGGAGACGGCCTTTTCGTGCGCTTCACGAATCAGCCCCGTCACCTCGCGGTCAATGAGGGAGGCGGTTTCCGCACTGCACTGCAGGGAGGTGTCTCCGCCCAGATACTGGCCGGTCACGGTTTCCAGCGCCACCATGCCGAAATTGTCGCTCATGCCGTAGCGCGTAATCATGGCGCGGGCAAGGCGCGTGGCCTTTTCGATGTCGTTGGACGCGCCGGAGGTGATGGAGTTGAACTCGACCTCCTCCGCCGCACGACCGCCGGTCAGCGTGGTGAGCTGCACCATGGCCTCTTCCTTGCTCATCAGCACCTTCTCGTCCTCCTCCACCTGCATGGTGTAGCCCAATGCGCCGGAGGTGCGCGGAATGATGGTGATCTTGGTGACGGGCGCTGCGTTTTTCTGCTTGGCGGCGACCAGCGCGTGACCGATTTCGTGATAGGCGATGATGCGCTTTTCTCTGTCGGAAATCACCGCGCCCTTGCGCTGATAGCCCGCGATGACGGTCTCCACGCTCTCCTCCAAGTCCGCCTGAGAAACGGCGTCATGGCCGGAGCGCACCGCACGAAGCGCGGCCTCGTTGATGATGTTCGCCAGTTCCGCGCCGGACGCGCCGGAGGTGGCGCGGGCGATGGCGGTCATATCGACCTTTTCTTCAAACTTGACGTCCTTTGCGTGGACATTCAGGATGGCGACACGCCCCTTCAAATCGGGCAGCTCCACGGGCACGCGGCGGTCAAAGCGGCCGGGGCGCAGCAGGGCGGGGTCAAGGATTTCGGGACGGTTGGTGGCGGCCAGAATGACAACGCCCTTGTTGCTGTCAAAGCCGTCCATTTCGGCCAAAAGCTGGTTTAATGTCTGCTCGCGCTCGTCGTTGCCGCCGGAAATGCCCGCGCCGGCATCGCGCTTCTTGCCGATGGTGTCGATTTCATCAATGAACACGATGCAGGGCGCTTTCTCCGTGGCCTGTTTGAACAGGTCGCGCACCTTGGCCGCGCCCATGCCGACGAACATTTCAACGAATTCCGAGCCGCTGATGGAGAAGAAGGGCACCTTCGCCTCGCCCGCAACGGCCTTGGCCAGCAGCGTTTTGCCCGTGCCGGGAGGTCCTACGAGCAGCACGCCCTTGGGCAGCTTCGCGCCGATTTTGGCGTATTTGTCCGTGTTATGGAGATAGTCCACGATCTCCAGCAGCGCTTCCTTGGCTTCATCCTGACCGGCGACGTCCTTGAAGGTCTTTCCGGTCTGCGCTTCGATGTAGATTTTCGCGTTCGCCTTGCCTAATTGCAGAGCGTTCGGGTCGCCCACCATGCCGGACATCTTGCGCATCAGCAGACGGCCGAGCAGTGAGAAAAGGGCAATGGGCAGCACCCATGAAATCAGGAAGGTGATGATGGGCGAGGCCTGCGTGGGGATTTCCGCGCCGAACTCCACACCCTTTTCATACAGTTTTTCGGACAGGGTGTTGTCGTTCGGCCAGATGCCCGTTTGATAAATGCGGTCGTTGCCCTGTTCGTCCTTGGCGATGAACACAAGCGTCGAGCCGTCCTCCTCCAAGGCTGCCTGCGTGACCTTTCCTTCGTCCAGCAGCGCCAGCAGCTTACTGTACGGCACCTCCGTCACATGGTTGCCCAGCAGAGACGGAAAAACGAAGGCGTTCAGAAGCAGCATGGCCAGCACTGCGATGATGCAGTAGTAGACGAGCGGCTTCTTCGGCATTTTTTGTTGCTCCTTCATACCTCAAGCTCCCTTCCGGCGCTTCTGATGCGCCGCCCCTATTATCCCACAATTCGGCATGCCGTTGCAAGCTTTTTTAAGGCGAAAAAAAGGCAAAGAAAGGGACGAATTTTGACGGAATGAAAAGGCGGCATCACGAAAGCCCGAAAAAATTTTTCAAAAACGCTTGCATTTTGGAAATCCCTGCGCTATAATAATCAAGCTGTTGAAAACAGCTCCGGTGTGCGCCCTTAGCTCAGCTGGATAGAGTGTTTGACTACGAATCAAAAGGCCGAGGGTTCGAATCCCCCAGGGCGCGCCACGATCCGTCTCATGCGAGACGGATTTTATCATATCCACTTGGGGAAATCCTCCGCGCAATTTCCGATTTTCGCCGCAAAAACGGTTGACAAAGCAGCTGGCATCCGTTATAATAGTCAACGTTGCGGTGAGCGGCCATGGCGGAATTGGCATACGCGCACGTTTGAGGGGCGTGTTCTTAACCGAGTACGAGTTCAAGTCTCGTTGGCCGCACCACACTCCGTCTCGAAAGAGACGGAATTTTTGTATTTTGGATCATTAAGCCGGGTGCAAAATAGCTTTTTCCTGCAAAAAACCGTTTTTTCGCAATCAATCATTTTCCGCTCCGTGCCTTTTCAAATGCGAACACCTGTGCTATAATGGGCGCTGTCCGTGACATTGATGTGTGGAGGAAAGAGAACGGAATGCATGAGTCCATTGTGGTCAGAGGGGCGCGGGTCAACAACCTGAAGAACGTCGATGTGACGATCCCGCGGGACAAGCTGGTGGTGTTTACAGGGCTGTCCGGCTCCGGCAAGTCGTCCCTGGCGTTTGATACCATTTACGCCGAGGGGCAGCGGCGGTACATCGAAAGCCTGTCGTCCTATGCCCGCCAGTTTTTGGGGCAGATGGATAAGCCGGATGTGGACACCATCGAAGGCTTGTCGCCCGCCATCTCCATCGACCAGAAGACCACGGCGCGAAACCCGCGCTCGACCGTGGGCACGGTGACGGAGGTGCATGATTATCTGCGCCTGCTCTATGCCCGCATCGGCCATCCGCACTGCCCCGAATGCGGGCGGGAAATCACCCAGCAGACGGTGGATCAGATGGTAGACCAGCTCATGCATCTGAGCGAAGGAACGAGACTGCAAATCATGGCGCCCGTTGTCCGCGCCCGCAAGGGTGAACATACGAAGCTGCTCTCGGATGCTTTGAAGAGCGGCTTTGTCCGCGTGCGCGTGGACGGCGAAATGTACGAGGCGGACGATGTGCCGCCGCTGGACAAGCAGAAAAAGCACTCCATCGAGCTGGTGGTGGACCGTGTGATTGTGCGTCCGGATGCGCAGCAGCGCCTGACGGACAGCCTGGAGACCGCCATGAAGCAGTCCGGCGGACTGGCGGCGGTGCTGAATGTGACGACGGGCGAGGAACTGATGTTCTCCCAGAATTACGCCTGCCCCGATTGCGGCGTCAATATTGAGGAGCTTGCGCCGAGGATGTTCTCGTTCAATAACCCCTACGGCGCGTGCCCGCACTGCTCCGGCTTGGGCGCGACCATGAAGGTCAGCCCGGATCTGATCATCCCCGACAAGCAGAAATCCCTGCGCGAGGGCGCGGTTTCCTGCATGGGCTGGAACAACAGCGCAGAGGAGGGCAGCATGGCGGCGCAGCTCTTCAGCGCGTTGGCCGCGCACCTGCATTTTTCTTTGGATACACCGGTGGGAAAGCTGCCGAAGGCGACCTTGCATAAAATCCTCTACGGCCTTGGGAATGAAAAAATCAAGGTGCATTATGCCTCTGCGGGCGGCGAGGGCGTTTATATGACGGCCTATGAAGGCGTGATCCCCTCCCTGGAGCGGCGCTACCGCGAGACGACGAGCGACGTTATGAAGGCCGCTTACGAGGAATACATGGCCGAAGAGCCGTGCCCGGACTGCGGCGGCAGGCGGCTCAAAAAAGAGTCGCTGGCGGTCACGATAAACGGTCTGAATATCGCCCAGGTCAGCGATATGAACATCGAAGGGGCGCGGGACTTTCTGTCCGCGCTCACCCTGACCCAAAAGGAGGGCATGATTGCCGCGCCCATCGTGCGTGAAATCACGACGCGCCTGTCGTTTTTGATCGATGTGGGCTTAAAGTACCTGACGCTTTCCCGTGCGGCGGCGACCCTGTCCGGCGGCGAGGCGCAGCGCATCCGGCTGGCTACGCAGATAGGCAGCGGGCTGGTGGGCGTTCTATATATCCTGGATGAGCCGTCCATCGGCCTGCACCAGCGCGACAATCAGAAGCTCATCCGCACCCTCAAAAATCTGCGCGATTTGGGCAACACCCTGATTGTGGTGGAGCATGACGAAGAGACCCTGCGAAGCGCGGACCACATCGTGGACATCGGTCCGGGCGCGGGCGAGCATGGCGGAGAAATCGTCGCCGAGGGAACGGTGCTGGATTTGATGAATGCGCCGCGCTCCGTTACGGGACAGTATCTGAGCGGGAAAAAGCGCATCGCCGTCCCCGCAAAAAGACGCATCCCGTCCGGCTATCTAACCGTGCGCGGCGCACGGGAGCATAACCTCAAAAACATTGACGTGCGCTTTCCCCTGGGCGTGTTCTGCGCCGTGACGGGCGTGTCCGGCTCCGGCAAGAGCAGCCTTGTCAATTCTATCCTCTACCGCGCCCTGGCGCACGACCTCAATCGGGCGCGGCTCAAGCCCTCCGGCTATGCGGCCATCGAGGGCGAGGAGCAGCTCGACAAAATCATCTGCATCGACCAAAGCCCCATCGGGCGTACCCCGCGCAGCAATCCGGCGACCTATACGGGGCTGTTTGACCTCATCCGCAGGGTGTTTGCCCAGTGCCCCGAAGCGAAGGTGCGCGGCTACAAGGAGAACCGTTTTTCCTTCAATGTGAAGGGCGGGCGCTGCGAGGCGTGTTCGGGCGACGGCCTCATCAAAATCGAGATGCACTTCATGGCAGACCTTTATGTTCCCTGTGAGGTCTGCAAGGGGCAGCGCTATAACCGAGAGACGCTGGAGGTCAGGTATCGCGGACACTCCATCAGCGATGTGCTGAACATGACGGTGGAGGAGGCAATGGCGGTCTTTGAAAACCATCCGTCCATCATGATCAAGCTGCGCACCCTGTATGACGTCGGCCTTGGCTATATGCGTCTCGGGCAGAACAGCACTACCCTGTCGGGCGGCGAGGCGCAGCGCGTGAAGCTGGCCACGGAGCTGTCGCGCAGGGCAACGGGGCGCACGCTGATTTTGCTGGATGAGCCGACCACGGGTCTGCATGTCGATGATGTGTCGCGGCTGATTGCCGTTTTGCAGCGGCTGACGGACGCAGGCAACACGGTGCTGGTCATCGAGCATAACCTGGACGTCATCAAAACGGCGGACTACCTCATCGACTTAGGGCCGGAGGGCGGCGAGGAAGGCGGACAAATCGTCGCACAGGGGACGCCGGAGGAAGTCGCCGGGGCCGAGCAATCGTATACGGGGCAATTTTTGAAGAGCCTTTTGACCTGAAGCCGGGAATATGCTATAATATACATGACAAAACGCTTTTGAGAAAGGAAGAAGGCCGATGAACGATTGCCTGTTTTGCAAAATCATTGCAGGGGATATTCCGTCCTCAAAGGTCTATGAGGATGAATGCTGCTATGCCTTCCGCGACATCGATCCGCAGGCGCGCGTCCACATTGTGGTCGTGCCGAAAACGCACGTTCAGAGCATGGATGCGCTGGTGGGTCTGAAGGACGCGGAGGTCGTCGGGCTGATGCGCGCCGTGAGCAAAATCGCCCGTCAGGAGGGGCTGGCCGATACCGGCTACCGCGTCATTTCCAACTGCGGTGCGGATGCCTGCCAGAGCGTACCGCATCTGCACATCCACATCCTGGGCGGCGAAAAAATGAGCGAAAAGATGGCATGATTCGCCTGATTTTGGCCGAAACCGCGCAATAAGTGTAAAAAACCTGTGACGCATAAAAAATCAGTTGACGAGTATGCCCGTTCGCGGTATAATACAGGCACGGTCGCCAGTCCGCTGTGGAAGCAGCGATGTCCGAGGCGAGAGTGGCGAAGGGAGGGAAACAAGGTGTCTGAGGTTCGAGTCAAAGAAAACGAGTCGCTGGAAAGCGCTCTCAAGCGGTTCAAGCGTCAGTGCGCTCGTGCGGGCGTGTTGGCTGAGGTTCGCAAGCGCGAACATTACGAAAAGCCCAGCGTAAAGCGCAAGAAGAAGGCGGAGGCTGCGCGCAAGCGTAAGTACTGATCCTTATCGGATGGAAGCCGGCAAAGGCCGGCTTCCATTTTTTGTATAAAGCAGCTCCCCGCTCGCAAAACCGAGCGGGGAGTTTGAGGATAATCTTTTCTATTTTGACGGCGCAGTGTCGTTTTTACATCATTATCCGTTTCCGCCTTCGTCCACGGAAAGCTCAAGGCACGCGCCCGTACAGGCATTCAGAACGACCGTAAACCCCAAGGCGTGCGTCATGACCGTGATGCGAAGCCGGTCGTTCTCAAGGGTCATCTGCGGCTCATAGTCCGCCATCATTTCCCATGATGTGTCCTGATTGACCTGCATACAGTAGGTTGCCAGCACACGGAACAGGGCTTCGGGCGAAAGCATTTGCTCATGGCTTTCAAGCGCCGAACAGACATCACGGTTTTCGTCCTGCGCATACCATGCGGCCAGCACATCATCAATGGTGCTTTCCTTTGCCATGGCGGGCATCACAGCCAGCAGCAGGCAAAGAATGCAGATAAAGAAACGCTTCATGTTTTTTCTCCTTCATGATGGTTATGATTTGATGCGGATGCGGCCGCTTCAGCCGTTTCCGCCCGTCAGGACGTTGGTCAGGAGCACCTCGCCGGTCTTGCCGTCCAGCACTACGCCGAAATCATATTCAACGTCTTCGTAACGAATATAGATGGAGAAAGCCCAGCGGGTCTGTCCCTGCGCGTTTTGAGAGAAGTCGCTGTTTTCGTCGTTTTCGTCTTCTCTGACCAGCTCCCCGTTCGCAACGACGGAGGCATCCAGCCCGAATTCCTCGCTGACGGCCTGCACAGCGATGTCAAACGCCTGTCGGAAGGTCAGGTCGTCCGCGCCGGGTGTGGCTTGTGTCCAGATTTCGCCCATCCACAGGCGCTCGCCCTCTTTGAGCTGCACGGCGGGCGTAGCGATTGGCTCGGCATCGGCCTTCTCCTGCTGATACAGGGGGATGGAATATCCGCTTGCCGCGTCCCAGTCTGCAAGCGCCGCTTCCAGCTGCTTTTCGCCCCAGACGGATGCATTCAGCGCGCCGGATTCGTAAACGGCCGCGTCCACATCGTCATAGCTCCACGAGGCCGCTGCCTTTCCGTCCTGAACGGTCACGGTATATTCTCCGGTCAGCGATGGATGGATCGTGTCGCTCTTCAGGGTCATTACGAATACGCCGTCCCTTTCTTCGGTCGTCCATTGGAACAGGCCGAGGGTCTTGGCTGTCAGGCCGTATTTTTCCTGGAGGGCGGTGCGCGCAAGGCTGACCTTTTCCGCCTGCATGGAGCGCGTCACGGTGACGGCGGCCACGGCGACCGCTGCGATGAGAACAAGCGTCAGTGTAACGGCCAGCGCCGTGGAAATTCTCTTTTTCATGATGGGAAACTCCTTTCCGTATGTCCGTCGGACGACGGCACGGCGGCTTTCCTCCGAAAACCGCAGAGAGGAAAGGCCTTGTTCAAGGATGTCTTTCAAATCATTCTTCATTGTAATACCACCCTTCCAATTCCTTTCGCAGCTTTTGATTGGCGCGCCTGAGACGCGCCTTGACGGTTTCGGGTGAAATCCGCAGGCTGTCGCCGATGTCTTTGATTTTCATGTCCTGCCAGTATCGCAAAAGGACGGTTTCGCGGAGCTTGGCAGGCAGCCGCAGCACGGCCTCCGTGACCGTTTTATCCGCGCTCGGCGCGTCCGAAAACGGTTCGGGAAGCTCCTCTGCGGAGCGGCTGCGGTCCACGCGGCGCATCCACGCCGTGCGCAGATAGTCTCGGCAGGTGTTCAGCAGAATCCCTGTCAGATATGTTTTTTCGGAGCATTCGCGTCGGAAGGAGAAACGCGCTTTCCAGACCTTCACGAATGTGTCCTGCACCGCGTCCTGCGCAAGATGCGGGTCGCGGAGCATCATGCAGGCCAGCCGCACCAGCATATCGCCGTACTCGTCCATCCAGCGATTCAGCTCTGCCTCATGGTCATTGTCAGGCGCCTTGACAATGCTCATCGCGTCACCTCCTTCAACCGATTAGACGGATAGAAACCTCAAAAGGGGTACATCTCGTCTGAAAAATCCCCGTTCGGAAAACCGAGCGGGGATTTTGATGATGGCTCGCAAGCCCGTTTCAGCGAGATTTCATTTGATAGAGCATCGCGTTTCTTTCCTCCGCCCACGAGAAACGGCGCATATATTCGCCCGCGTAACGCTTGAGCGGCTCGGCATCGCCGCCCAAAATGCGGTACAGGTCGCAGTCCACCTGCTCACTGTCCACATAGCGCCGCCGCCCGTCCACGCGGATGATGCTCCCTACGCCGTTCGCGTTGAGGACGTCCATCAGGCGCTTAAAGGTATTGCGGAAGAGAGCGCCCGTGGCCGCGCCGTCCGGCTTGTCCGGCCACAGACAGGCGATCGCATCGCCGCTCGTCAGCCCCGCATCGGCGCGGTCAATGAGCAGGGCAAACAGCTCTTCGGCCTTGGGACGGTGAACGAGCAGGATGCGCCCGTCCACGCGCACGACAAAATCGGGAATGGTCTCTATCTGCACACGGCGGTCGCTGATGGGGCGCATCCGCGCCGCCTTGTCCAGCTCATTGCGGATGTCGGACAGGGAATAGGGCTTCAGCACATAGCCGATGGCGTTCACCGAAAAGGCATCTAAGGCGTATTGGCTGAACGCCGTCACGAACACCACGCGGATGCTGCGGTCGATGTGCATCAGCGTCCGCGCCATCTCCAGCCCGTGCATATCCGGCATTTCCATATCCAGAAACGCCACGTCTACGGGATGCTCCCGCACCCAGCGGACGGCCTCGTCCGCACGGCTGAAAAGCTGCAGCTCCCGAACATCCCTGAATTTGGCGGCCGTCAGCCTGAAATTATCGAGCGCGGGCTGCTCATCGTCCACATAGATCACGCGCATGGCGGCACCTCACGATAGCGTATTGTCATGGTCACGGTTGTTCCGGCGTTCGGCTTGGACTCTACCAGCATGGTGCCGTCCGCCATCGTTTCCAGCCGGAAGCGGACGTTGCGAAGTCCCACGGCTCCTTCCCGCGGCTTGGCGTTCACATCAAAGCCGACGCCGTTATCGGTGATTGTTATCATCACGATGCGCGGGGTCGGAAAATGCACCGTCAGTCGGATCTCGCCGCCGTTTTTCAGGGGGCGCAGCCCATGCTGAATGGCATTTTCCACGATTGGCTGCAAGAGCAGCGGCGGCATGAGAAAGTCCCTGCCCTCCGCGTCCTTCATGTCTGCGGAAAAGCGGATCTTGTCTTCGCCGAAGCGGAGCTGCTCTAACTGCACATAGTCCTTCAGATGCTGAAGCGCCTTGGAGAACGGCTGCACGGCATCGTTTTCCAGCACCTCGACATTGCTTCTTAAATACCGCGAAAAGCGCACTACGGTCTCATCCGCCTTTTCGGGGTCATATTTGCACAGGCCGCTGATGGCATTGAGGACATTAAAGATAAAATGGCTTCGGATTTGGCTCAGCGCCATCGTCACGCGGGTCGTTTCCAGCTCCCGCTGAAGCTGTTCCGCCTTCTGCGCCTTTCGCTGGCTGTTCATCAGCTGGCGGAAGCCGCCGCAGAGAAAGCCGATGTAGATGATGACGAACATGGGCTTCATGAGCATTCCGCTGTCAAACCAGCCGAAAAGGCCTTCGTTCAGCAGCTCGGCGGCGGAGGCAAGCATCAGGAGCGGATAGCTAAGGAGCAACCACTGCTTGCGATTTTTGAATGCCGAAAGGCAGCAGCAGACGGACAGCGACAGCAGGGTGATAAGCTGCGCGGGCATCCAGACATACCAGGTGTCCATGATGCCGATGCGCCCGACCAGCACCAGCGCCAGCAGCACCGTGATGACCGTGAACAGAAACGTCCGCACAAGGCCGGCCGCCGTGCGCATCGCGTTGTGCATCAAATCCGTCACGCAGCAGGCAAGCAGAACGGCATTCAGCATCAGGCATACCTGCCGCCCGTATGTGCCGAGCGTCATCTGCGGATAGCGGAAGGCAAAATCATCCGCATCCACCACAAAGTACAGGCCGGTGAGCAGCACCATCAGCCCCCAATGCATGAGATGGCGCTCGGTGTCGGCGTTTCGCTTGCGGAAGCTGAGGGCAACGCCCAGCATCAAAAGGGCGGAAAAGGCGGCGCATAAGCCTAAAGCCCATTCCGTCAGACAGTGCGTTTCCACATAGGAGTGCAGGAGGGAATTTGAGCCGATGACCATGTGCTTGAGAAAGTCCCGAAAGGCGACGGCATTGCCCAGTGCGTGGAAGTTTTTGAGGCGTATCTCCACCGAGTCCGCCTTTGTCAGCCCCGTGCTGACCCACTGCGACCATTTCTGCCCGCATTGGCCGGACGCTTCGCCGCCCTCGGCAAACGTTCGATCCGCCCAGACCTCCTCGTCGTTGACGAACAGGCAGATGCTCAGATGCTTTAAGTAAAAATTGACCGTCGTGCCCTCCGGCACAGCGCCGTCCTGAAGCCCGGACTGAAAATGCCCGCGCAGGATAAGCTCCCTGCCGATAGGCTGGCTGCCACTGTCCAGCTGCTGAAAGGGCTGACCGTCCGCACTGTATTCGCCGACAAAGCGGAGCGCCGTCGGCTCAACGGGATGCACCTGCATGGATTTGAGAACGCCGGCCAGCACCGTCGCTAACGCCAGCAGAACCAGTATGAAGATTCCGACCCTGCCATTCAGCCTTCCGATTTTCATGGCGCGACGTCCTTTCATCGTATATCAGTACATTTGCGCAAGCATCTGCCCGTTTGCGTCCATCAGCAAAACGGCAAAATGTCCGTCACAGGCCGCGCCGGGGTTGAGGAGCAACAGGCCGCCCCTGTCCTCCTGTATCGGGCGGTGCGTATGGCCAAAGAGCACCGCCTTTGCGCCCATCTCCCGCGCATGATACTCCAAGGTGGAAAGGCCGGACTTGACGCCGTAGCAATGCCCGTGCGTGGCAAGGATCGCCGAGCCGAAATCGGGAATCAAGATTTCCTTTTCGCCGCGGAGAAAGTCGCAGTTCCCGCCCACCTGATAGATGACGGGCAGCTCGGCTGCATAGGGGTCCAGGTCGTAAAAGCCGTCCCCCAAGTGAATGACAGCGTCAAATTTTCCCATGCTCTCGGCGCGCATGAGCAGGGATGAGAGCGGATAGCCGTGCGAATCGGAGAGAACAAGCATTCTTTTCGTAAACATCACAGAATCTCTTGAATCAGCGGCAGCATGGCCTGCATAGCGCGGGCGCGGTGCGACACGCGGTTTTTATCCTCGGCGGACATTTCGGAAAAGGTCTCGCCCGTTTGATACAGGAAATGCGGGTCATAGCCAAAGCCGCCCTCGCCCCGCGCCGCTTCGATGATTTCGCCAATGCATTCGCCGCGCTTTTCAAAGACAAGGCCGGAGGGCAGGCACAGCGCCATCGCGCAGACAAACCGCGCAGTCCACGGCTTGGGAAAGGAGGAAAGATTTTGAATGAGCAGGGCGTTGTTCTTTTTATCGTTCCCGTGTTCGCCCGCGTACCGCGCCGAATACACGCCCGGCGCGCCGTTTAAGGCATCCACGGACAGGCCGCTGTCATCCGCCAGCGCCGCAAGGCCGGTCGCCCGCGCCACGGCCTGTGCCTTGATGTGCGCATTCTCTTCAAAGGTCTTTCCGTTTTCCTCAATGTCCTGCGCAAAGCCTGCTTCGCGCATGGACAGAACGCGGATATTCCCGCCCAGCATGGCCTTTAATTCGGCGATTTTATGTGCGTTATTGCTTGCCAGCACCAGCGTATGCTTCTGCCCGACAGACGCTGCCGCCGCGCCCAAGACGCTCTCTTGAAGCTGAATCAGCTCCGCGCAGCCCTTTTCGCCCAGCGCAATCAGGCTGTCCAGCTCCGAGCGGGAAAAAGCCGCGCCTTCGCCCGTCCCTTGAAGCTCGATGAAGCCGCCCTGCTCGTTCATTACAAAGTTCATGTCCGTTCCGGCGGCCGAATCCTCCGTGTAGCACAGGTCAAGGCAGGGCGTTCCCTGCCAGATGCCCGCGCTCACGGCGGCGATATGATGAATGATCGGCGATTCCTTCAGCAGCCCCTTTTTCATGAGCTTATCAACGGCAAGGCACAGCGCCACATAGCCGCCCGTGATGGCCGCCGTGCGCGTCCCGCCGTCCGCCGTCATGACGTCGCAGTCTATGGTGACGGTGCGCTCGCCCAGCCAGCGCCTGTCCACCGCCTGACGCAGGGCACGTCCGATCAAGCGGCTGATTTCCACGCCGCGTCCGTCCTTTTTGACCCCGTCCCGCGTCTTGCGCCTTCCCGTGGAGGCGGGCAGCATGGCGTATTCCGCCGTCACCCAGCCCTCGCCTTTCCCGCGCAGGAAGGGCGGCACGCTTTCTTCCACCGAGGCCGTGCAGATGACGCGGGTGTTTCCCGTGCGGATGAGGCAGCTCCCGTCCGCCGTCGGGACAAAATTCGGGATGATTTCATGCTCTCTCAGCATATCGGGTCTGCGCCCGTCCGTTCGTTCCATGTGTTTCATGCTCCTTTTATGCGATTCACGGGATTGTTCAACGCGCAGCGCCGCTTTTCCTGCCGAAAGTGCATTCGTGACGAAAAGGAAATATTTCGTCATAAAATTGTAAAAATTCTTGTGCGGAATGATTGTAATTAAACAGAAAATATGTTATGCTATAGGCGTAGAAAGAGCGGGAAAGAGGAGGGTCTCTGTGGATAAGCGGCTGCTGGAAAAGGACATTCTGGTCTTCGATGTGGGCAATGTGCTGGTGCGCTTTGACCCGAAAATCATCGCCAAGGGCTTCTTCAAGCCGGAAAAGGCGCAGCAGCTTTTTTCCGGCGTGTTTGAAAGCGGGCTGTGGCCGCTGATAGACACGGGGCTGATAAATACGGGCGCTTTGGCGCGTCTCATGTGCGAGGCGGCGCATACGGATGATATCAGGGACTATCTGACCGTCTGTGACCTGCTGGATAATTTCTGCGAGCATGAATGCGCACTGAAGATGTCCGAGCAGATTCCGGTGCTGAAGGCGATGGGCAAGCGGCTGTATTATCTGAGCAATTACGCCACCCCCGCCTTTGAACGCACAATGGCGCGGTTTTCCTTTTTCTCCCTGTTTGACGGCGGCGTCGTCTCCTCGCATGAGCATGTCTGCAAGCCCGCGCCCCGCATTTTTCGGATTCTCTGCGAACGCTACGGCTTTCAGCCTCATGATGCGCTGTTTATCGACGATGCCCTGTCCAACATCGAGGCCGCGCGGCGCGAGGGCTTTGCCGTCTGGCATTATTTGGACGGCTTGACGGAAGCCGTTGACGATTAAGACTGAAATTTTCGTTTGGCGCAACAAAACGGCCGCCAGAATCGTTTAATAGACGGAGAGACAAAACGCTCTCCTTGTTCTTGAACTGCTTGAAGGGATGGATGCACATGAAAAAACTGATGCAGAAAAAAGCGCTGCTCCTTGTCCTGCTGCTCCTTGTGGCAACGGGCTTGAGCGGCTGCTATACAGAGCCGGAGGTCATTCAGGGCGGCACGGATTCCGTGTATAACGGCAATGTGCCCTATCCGGTCTATTCCCAGAGCGTCGAGCCGACGGCCACCCCCACGTCGGCCGGCAGCACGGGTCAGCTTGTCATCTTCCCCGATGTGCAGACAGATGAGCCGACCACCACGAGCACGGCTTCGGGCGGCATCACCGTCATCGGCGTGGATACGACCGGCACAATCATTCCGACGGTCACCCCGACGCCGACGCCCACCGCCTCTACCGTGCTGAAAAAAGGTTCGACCGGCACGGCTGTGCGCGAGCTTCAGCAGAAGCTGAAGAACTTGGGCTATCTGACAGGCTCTGTGGACGGCTCTTTCGGCGAGGCGACCGAAAAGGCGGTCAAGGCCTTCCAGAAGGCCGTCGGCCTGTATGCGGACGGCGTGGCGGGTACGAAGACGCTTGAAAAGCTGGCAACCAGCAAGGTGACCGCCAAGCCCACCGTCACCCCGACGCCCAAGCCAACCGCCACGCCCGTTGTCAGCAAGAACACCTACTTAAAGGTCGGCTCTTCCGGCGCGCAGGTGACCAAGATGCAGGAGCGGCTGATTGCGCTTGGGTATTTAGACGGCAAGGCGACGGGAAAGTTTGACAGCATCACCGAGGCCGCCGTCATCGCCTTCCAAAAGCGCAACACCTCTTATTCGGACGGCATCGCCGGTTATCTGACGCTGACCGCCCTCTATCAATCCAGCGCGAAAAAAGCATCCACCTCCTCCGGCATCATCGGCATTTCCCTGAAGGAAGGCTCGACCAGCACCGCCGCCGTGAAGACCCTGCAGCGCAAGCTGAAAGCGCTCAAGTATTTAAGCGGCACGATTGACGGCACATTCGGTACGGCCACCACATCGGCGGTCAAGGCGTTCCAGAAGAACAACGGCCTGAACGCGGACGGCGTGGCGGGCGGAACGACGCTGACCAAGCTGTTCACGGGCAGCCCCAAGAGCGCTTCGGAATCGGGCGGCAGCGATGATGATGATGATGATTCCTCGACGGTGACCAATCCGCCCTCCTACCGCACGGTGACAGAGCCGCCCTCCGGCTCGGACTATATCACCCTGCGTCTCGGCGACAGCGGAACGCCCGTTAAGACCCTCCAGACCTACCTCAAAAAGAAGGGCTATTTCTCCGGCACCGTGGACGGGCGTTACGGCACGGCCACCTATGAGGCGGTCAAGAAATTCCAGAAGGCCAAGGGACTCAAGCAGGACGGCATTGCCGGCGCCGCCACCCAGCGCGTGCTGATTGAGGGCGACTTCCCTATCGGCTCGTAAAACACCTTCGATTTTCAGCCAAATGAAGCCACTGCTTCATTTGGCTGAATTTTTGTGCCGATGCCCTGTAATTTTTGTTTTTCCCGTTGACGCACCAAGCCTCAAATGCTAAACTGTTTATGCAACGGAAGAGGTGAAGAAAATGAGCGTCTTTGAAAGCGTATTAGAAGGATTTTTGACCGAAAGCCAGCGGGCGCGGCTGTATGCCGCCGTGCCGCAGCGTATGAGCGTGCGGACATTTCAGGCGCCGCCCGATGTGGCGCAGCTAAGCGCGCTGTCGTTTTCCGCGCAGCGGCTTGCACTGCCCGGCGTGCGCATTGAATTGGGCGAGGCGGACGAAACGAAGCTGTATCGGCATTTTCCGTTTACGGAGACCATCACGGGCAGCGGCCGCTATGCTGCCGTCATCGTGTCTAAAAAAGCGCCGAATGCCATGCTGTATGCCGGCATCAGCGGGGAAGCGATTGTGCTGGAGGCTGTCTCGCTGGGGCTCGGCACCTGTTGGGTGGCGGGAAGCTATCGCAAAAAGGCTGTGGACGTGCCGATAGGCAAGGGTGAAAAAATGGCCGCCATCATTGCCTTGGGCATCCCGAAAAAGACAAAGCACGGGCGCGTTAAGCACAAAAAGCTGACGGATATCTGCGTGGGTGAGCCTGCCGTTTGGCCGATGTGGGCGTATAATGCGGCGGAATGCGTCCGCGTTGCTCCCTCGGCGATGAATCGCCAGCCGTGGCGTCTGTCCTTTGCGGGGCGCACGATGATGCTGGAGAAGAAGGGTTTTACGGGCAGGCTCGACATGGGCATCGCTCTCCTGCACATGTCACTGGGCGTGGAAAAACGGCCGCACATCATCCGCTTGGGCAGCGGAAAACAAATTGCCACCCTGAATTCGGAGGACAGAGCATGACCTTGTTTGACGCCGTCAATCCGCCTGAAAAATCAGCGCCGCTGGCGGACAGGATGCGCGCACGAAATCTGGATGAATTTTACGGCCAGCGGGACATTGTGGGTCCCGGCCATCTTTTGCGGCGGGCGATTGAGGCGGATCGCCTGACGAGCTGTATTTTTTATGGGCCGCCCGGCTGCGGAAAGACCACCTTGGCCTCTGTTATCGCGCACATGACCCGCGCCGCGTTCGTCAAAATGAACGCCGTCACCTCCGGCGTTTCTGATGTGCGGGAGGCGCTCAAGGAGGCCGCCGAACGCCGGCAGATGTACGGACAGGCGACCTACCTTCTGTTGGACGAATGCCACCGCTGGTCAAAGGCGCAGAGCGACAGCATCCTTCCCGCGATGGAGGAGGGGCTTATCCGCTTCATCGGCTCGACCACGGAAAACCCCATGATTTCCATGACCCCCGCCATCGTATCCCGCTGTCGGCTGTTTGCCTTTCGGCCGCTGTCACGCGAGGATGTGCTGGCCATATTAAACCGCGCCATCCATGATGAGGAGCGCGGGTTGGGGACGATGCACGTTCAGGCGGACGCGGATGCGCTGGGGCATTTCGCGTATGTCGCCAACGGCGATGTGCGCATGGCGCTCAATGCCCTGGAGCTGGCGGCACTGACCACGCCGGTTGAGAACGGGCACATCCATATCACCCTGCCGATTGCGCAGGAGAGCATTCAAAAGCCCGTGCTGAGGTGCGATGACACGCTGTTTTATGATATGCTGTCCGCGTTTTGCAAATCCCTGCGCGGCTCGGACAGCGATGCGGCGCTGCTGTGGTTTTCGCGCCTTCTCTATGCGGGCGCCGACCCCAAAATGCTCAGCCGCCGCATCATCGCCCATGCGAGCGAGGATGTCGGACTGGCCAACCCCATCGCCATGCTTCAGGCGGTCGCCGCTGCTGAGGCGCTTGACCACATCGGGATGCCGGAGGCGCGGCTGCCGCTGGCACAGGCGATCATCACCGTATGCGAAAGCCCCAAGTCCAATTCCGTGGTCATGGCGATTGACGCGGCCATGGAGGACGCGGAAAAAGGCGGCTTCGGCCCTGTCCCGCCGTACCTGCGCGATACCTCCTACAAGGGCGCGGAGCGGGTCGGCTCGACGACGGGCAGGGACTACCTCTATCCGCACGATTTTCCAAACCACTGGGTCAGGCAGCAGTATCTGCCGGATGACAAAAAGGATGCCGTGTATTATGTGCCGAGCAATCAGGGGCATGAGGCAAAGATAAAAAAGCATCCAAAGTGAGGGAATGCCGTGAATACCGAGCGATTACAGCCGATTCTGGATAAAATCGAGACTTACGGGCATATCATCATCTTCCGCCACCTTCGCCCCGACGGGGACTGCCTGGGCGCAAGCAAGGGGCTGCAAAGAATGCTCCGCCTTTCCTATCCCGACAAGCGGATTGACCTGCCGGAAAGCGATGCATCGGAGCATTTCCGCTTTTTGGGTGCGGATGATGCGTCGCTGAAAGATGAGAGCTATGGGGATGCGCTGGGCATCGTGGTCGATACTGGTTCGGCGGGGCGCATTTCCAACCCGAAATACGCCCTGTGCAAAGAGCTGATAAAAATCGACCACCATCCGGACAAAGAACCGTATGCCGCCCTTTCGTGGGTGGAAGAAAAGAGCGCCTCGGCATGCCAGATGATTGCCGCTTTTTATGACGTTTTCAAGCCCCGCCTCAAGCTGGACAGGGAAACGGCGACATTCCTGTTTTGCGGCATGGTGACGGACAGCGTCCGCTTCCGTTCGCCGGATACGGACGGTGACAGCCTGCGCTATGCCGCGCTGATGCTGGATGCGGGCGTAGATACGGAAAGCCTGTATGCGCAGCTTTATCTGCGCGATGAAAGATCCCTTCGGTTTGAAGCATATGTGTACGAGCATTTTCGGCAGACGGAAAACGGCGCGGCGTACTTCTATGCGGACAAGGCGGCGCAAACCGCTTTCGGTCTTTCCTTTGAGGACGCGAGCGACGCAGTGGATTTACTGAGTGCTGTGCGCGGCTGCCTCGTCTGGCTGGCGTTCATCGATGCGCCGGACGGCTCTGTCCGCGTCCGTCTCCGCTCCCGCTTCGTTTCCGTGACCGAACTGGCCGAGCGCTTTCATGGCGGCGGCCACGCGAACGCCGCCGGCGCAACGGTGTACGGCAAGCGGGAAATGAATGAGCTTATCGCCCAGGCAGACGAAATCGTTAAGCAGTATAAAGAAAAACATACGGAGTGGATGTAAAGACAACGCCGCACATGGAGCGTCGTCGCCGAATTGCGTCGGCGCCTTTTTTGAGTTTCCGCTGACCTCTTTGCCGTTTTTCAGAATGCGTCCGTGCGTCATCGTTTTTCATGATTTTGGCGATGCGGAGCAGCGCATATCCGGCTGTTTTTACGAAAACCGTCAAGCCGTATGATTGAATTTGCAGGGCTGCTATGCTACAATATCAGATGAAATCGAGAGCGGGAGGACGGGAAAATGCGCGCAAAACGCTGGCTGGCATGGCTGCTTTGTCTGTTGCTGCTGCCTGCGTGTGCCCGCTGCACGGATGATGAGGAGGATATCTCCTATTCACCCGCCCCGCCTCCGCCCACCGCCGTCCCGCAGGAGACCATGTATCCGACGATTGACGAGGTGCAGGTGACGGAGCGGCTGCTGGTTTTATCCTATGTGGACAAACCCGTTACCATTTGGGAAAATCCCGATTTCGGGGCGGACGGCTCTGCCGTCCCGCGCCTTTATCAGGGCGATTTTCCGGCCTATGTCTGCCAATATGACGGTGAGCCTCGCTCGGTCGAGACTTCCGGCTGTTCGGTCGTCTGTCTGTCCATGGCGCTGTATTACCTGACGGGGGATACGAGCCAAAGCCCTGTCACGCTGTTTCGGGAGGCCTGCCTGCAGGGATTTTACCGCGGGAACGGCGTGCAGCAGGCGAACATTGCGGAACTGGCGGAGCAGCACGGCGTAAAGGCCGTGCGCTTGGGCAAAAAGGCCGCCAACATTCGCACGGCGCTTCGCAAGGGATACCCGCTGATTGCCTCGATGGACAAGGGCATTTTCGGCGGCGGGCATTACATTCTTCTGCGCGGGCTGACGGAGGACGACCGCCTGATGGTGAACGACCCCAACAGCCGCGAGCGCTCGGAGAGGACATACCCCCTTGCTTCCGTGTTTTATGAGCTGGACGGCGCAATGCCGCTGCTGGCGCTGATGCCGCCGGACGGCAGCCTGGAGGATTAGTTTGTTATGGATTTGTTTGACATTTTAGGGCCTGTCATGATAGGCCCAAGCTCCTCACATACGGCGGGCGCGGCGCGAATCGGCCGCGTGGCGCGGCGCTTGCTCGGCGAAATGCCGAAGACGGCGCGAATCGGGCTGTACGGATCGTTTGCCAAGACATGGCAGGGACACGGCATAGACCGCGCCGTCTTAGGCGGTCTTTTGGACATGGGCGTGGATGATGAGCGGCTTCGTGACAGTCGGCGACTGGCGCGGGAGGCGGGCATGGATTTCCTGTTCACCACCATCGAGCTGAAAAACGCGCACCCGAACACCGTGGTGCTGGAGCTGACGGGCGTTTCCGGCGCACATGTCACCGTGCGGGCAGCCTCCGTGGGCGGCGGCAATATCCGCGTGCAGTCCCTTAACGGGCTGGAGGTCGGCTTTTCCGGCGACTGTACCACCATTGTCATTCAGCATTGCGATGCGCCCGGCGTGATTGCGGATGTCAGCCGCCTTGTGGCGGCGGCGGGCTTGAACATTGCCACCATGCGCGTGTTCCGCTCCGAGGCGGGCGGCAATGCGGCGATGGCGCTGGAATTGGATGAAGAGCCGCCCAATGGACTGATGGACGGCCTTCGGTCTTTGCATAAAATTCAGCAGGTGACTCTACTCAACAAGCTGTAAAGGACTGACATGATGATTGAATCCTTAGGCCAATGGGTCGCGCTGGCGGAGAAAACGGGCGTTTCCGCGTCTGCCCGCGTCATTCAGAAAAAGACGGAGCATGTCAGTGATGAAGCGCTGGATAAGCGGATGCTCGGTCTTTTGACGGTCATGCGGCAGAGCGTTGAAAAGGGTATGGACAGGAAGCTGAAATCCATGTCCGGCATGACGGGCGGCCAAGCGCCGCAGCTGTGGGATGCGGCAAACAGCGGGCAGACTGCTGGCGGAACGCTCCTTGGAAGGGCGGAGGCACGGGCGCTGGCCGTCGCCGAATGTAACGCGGCAATGGGACGCATCGTGGCCGCGCCGACGGCGGGTGCCTGCGGCATCCTGCCCGCCGCGCTTTTGACGGCGCAGGAGATGTATTCCCTGAGCGATGACGACCTGCTGGCGGGCTTGTACACCGCCTCCGTGGTCGGGCTGGTGATCGCACGGCGCGCAAGCATTTCGGGCGCGGAGGGCGGCTGTCAGGCGGAATGCGGCACGGCCTCCGCGATGGCGGCTGCGGCTCTGACCGTGCTTCGCTCCGGCTCGCCCAGGCAGGCGGCGGACGCGGCGGGCTTTGCGCTGATGAACGTGATGGGTCTGGTCTGCGACCCCGTGCGTGGGCTGGTGGAGGTGCCGTGCGTATACCGGAATGTCATGGGCGTGGCCAATGCCTTTTCTGCGGCAGATTTGGTGCTGGCAGGGCTTTCCTGCCCGCTCCCGCCGGATGAAATCATCGACCAGATGAAGGCCGTCGGCGATACCCTGCCCTGCGCCCTGCGTGAAACAGGGGAGGGCGGCTGCGCGGCGTGCCCTTCGGCACAAGAAAAATAAAGCCCTGCCGCATCGGGCTTTATGGACCGTTCCCCGTTTAACGGACAGTAGAAAAAAGAGACCTCCTGTTGTAGAAT